>CAKURH010000047.1 GCA_934675625.1 uncultured Kiritimatiellota bacterium | reverse complement strand
TGCGCTGACGCGCAATGGAACGAAAATCTTCACCTTTAGACATGGCACGAAAATTTCAGTCGAAATTTACAGTTGCTTGTCTATTACCTCTTCCAGCTCGTTCGTGGCAAATATGGTTTCATGCCCGCCCACGCATTTCGTCAACTGACCGGCTGGGACTTCGGCGCACTCGCCTGCGGACAGTTTTGGTTCGTGCGAACCTTGTTGCTGTATGCGGTCGTCTCGCCTGTCTTCATTTTGCTTTTGCGATCGCGATGGGGAGGATGCTGTGTCCTTATCGGGCTGTTCGTTGCATGGTTTGCGAATGTCCCGACGTTCGAGATCGCGTTTCAGCCGCTGAACTGGGGCTACCTTCTGTTTTTTGGACTCGGTTTGTTTGCGGGGCTGCAGGGTGACGTCTGCAGGCTCGTACGCCGATCTTCGCTGGTGCGCAGTGCGAACGTGCTCTTTCTCGGCGCGGTAATCGGTGTCGTGTCGTTTCTGCTTGTGCGCCAGCCTGTCGCTGCCAGCTACTGTTCGCGGACGATGATAAGCCTTGGCTTTGTCGTGCTGTTTTCAAATCGGGCACACATCGTCCTGTTGATGCGTCCGGTTCGCCGCTGGTGGGGGCTTTCGTTCTTCGTCTACGCGGCGCATCTTCTCTTCACGAGCCTTGGCCATCAAGTCACGGTGCGGGTCTTCTCGCCGGAACTCTACGCGACTGTCGGCTATGCGTTGAATGTTGCGGTTGGCATTGCTGGGCCGTTGGCTCTGGGCGTGCTGTTGCATCGGCTTGCGCCAAGTGTCTTGGCGGTTCTTTGCGGAGGGCGTGTGCGATGAACGGCATGGCCGGAAAGACGCGCTTGGCCGTTCTGATGACGTGCCACAATCGCCGCGAAACGACGCTGGCGTGTCTGCGCAGGTTGTTTGCGCAGGCGGATGCTTGTGCGATGTGCGTCTACCTCGTTGACGACGGTTCGACGGATGGCACGGGCGCGGCGGTTTGTGCGGGATTCCCGCAGGTGCGGGTGATTCAGGGCGATGGCAGTCTCTATTGGGCGGCCGGCATGGCTCTTGCCTGGCGCACTGCCGGGACGGACTGGAATGCTGTCCTTTGGCTCAACGACGACACGATGCTTTTCCCGGAAGCCCTCGCGAAGATGCTGGCGGCAGATGACGGGCGTTCCGTTGTCGTCGGCACGCTTGTCGATTCTGCGGGCGTGCCGGTCTATGGCTTGAATGTCAACGGGTGGGTGAACGGCAACTGTGTTCTCGTGCCAAAGGCCGTTTCGCGGCAGATCGGCCTCATCTGCGGCGATTATGCCCATGCCTGGGCCGACAGCGACTATGCGCTTCGCGCTCGACGGGCCGGGTTCCCGATCGTCAGCGCAGGCATCGTCGGCACGGCGGAATGCCATCCGCTGCGCCCGCCGCTTGCGGGGCTTTCGTTGCGCGCGCGGTGGCGGCTCCTTTTTGACCCGAAAGGCTGGAATCTGCATGACCTCTGGCTTTATCGACGGCGGAACTGGAATGTCGCCTTGGCCTGCCTGTCGTGCATTCATTTCGTCTGCCATGTGCTGAAGGGGGAGCGATGAGAATCCTGCTTGTCCACAACTATTACGGTTCGTCCGCGCCAAGTGGCGAGAACGTCGTCTTTGAGGTCGAGCGCGACCTGCTGCGGGCGAGAGGGCACACGGTCGAGACGTTTACGCGGCATTCGGACGCGATTCGCGGCAAGGGGGGGGCTGGGGGGCAAGGTCGTGGGCGCACTGTCGGTTGCGGGCAATCCATTTGCGGCGTGGGCGTTGACGAAGAAATGCCGTGCCTTTCGTCCGGATGTCGTCCATTTCCACAACACGTTCCCTCTTGTCTCGGCACTTGCCGTCCGTGCGGCGGCGCGGTTCGCGCCTGTCGTGATGACGCTCCACAATTATCGTCTCGTGTGCGCGGCCGGCACGCCGTTTCGAGACGGCGCGGTCTGTACGGCCTGTTTCGGAGGCTCGGTTACGCCAGCCCTCCGACATCGGTGCTACCGCCAGTCCCTGTTGGCGACGGTTGCGCTCGCGTTCGCCATCGCGCTCTATCGAAGGTTTCTTTCGCGTTGGGTCGCTCGCTTCATCGTGTTGAGCGAGTTCCAGCGGCGACAGGTGATCGCGTGTGGATTTCCGGCGGAGAAAGTGGTCGTCAAGCCCAACGCCGTGGCGGACACGCGGGGGGCGGCGATTCGGCCTGAATCGGTGGTGCCGCGAGACGGTCTCGTCTACGTGGGGCGGCTCTCGCCGGAGAAGGGCCTCGAGACCCTGCTGAAGGCCTGGAACTTGATGGATGCACAAGAGAAGGGGCGTGCGGGCGTACGGGAGCTGCGGCTTGTCGGCGGCGGGCCTCAGCGGGCAGAACTGGAGGCGGTGTCGCCTTCGGGTGTCCGTTTCGTCGGCGTGCAAGATGCCGTCGGCGTGAAGAGGCTGGTGTCGGAAGCCCGATGCGTCATCTTGCCGAGCGTCTGCTGGGAGACGTTTGGCCTTTCGGTCGTGGAGGCTCTGCGCGAAGGGACGCCCGCCGTGGTTTCGGATGTCGGCGCGTTGCCGGAACTTGTCCGGGACGGCATGAACGGCTTTGTCTTTCAGGCGGGGGACGAACAGTCTTTGGCGGCGGCGTTGCGCAAGATGCTGAACCTGTCCGCGAACGAGTATGCGGCCATGCGCCGCGCGGCGCGGCGCACGTATGTGGCGAAGTTCACGGAAGGTCGGAATTACGAGAGCCTGATGGCCATTTATGAAGAAACACGCAATCGGCAAATGGAGAAGCGCCGTTGCCACGGCAGTGAAGTGAGGATAAAATGATCAGGAAAGTAAAGCTTCGATTCTGGGATGTCGCGGCCTGTACGTACGCGGAATTGCTGGAGGCGTTGGATGCGTGGCGCACGGACGGCAAGAGACATTTCGTGTGTTTCTGCGATGCCAACGGCCTTGCACATGGGTGGCGGGACAAGGAACTCGCCGCGGCGTATGGTGCGGCGGATGCGGTTCTGGCGGGTGGCGAGGCGACGAAATGGCTGGCCCGAATTGGCGGGGGGCGGTTGCCAGAGCGCGTCACCGGGCCGCATTTGTTCCACAAGGCGATGGCGTTCGGGATCCCTCGTGGGTGGCGGCACTTCTTTTATGGGGCCGGACCGGGAGTCGCGGCTGAACTCGCCGCGAATATGCGCCTGCAGTACCCCGGCGTGCAGATTGTCGGAACCTACACGCCGCCGTTCGGGGAGCCGACTGCCGAGGAGTGGACGCGGCAGAAAGAGCTGATTGCATCCGCGAAACCTGATTTTCTCTGGGTGGCGCTCGGCAGTCCGAAGCAGGAAAAATGGTGTGCGCGGCACGTGCAGGAGCTGTCCGTGCCCGTGCTGTTGCCAGTGGGGGCCGTCTTTGACTTTTACACGGGGCGCGTGCCGCAGGTGCCGGAATGGGTGCATAAGGTCGGGGTTTGCTGGCTGTGGCGACTGATGACTGGCGGGAAACGGACGTTCAAGCGCAACCTGTGGTGCCTGCCGCGTGCCGCATGGATCCTTCTCAAGGAGGCCTGTTCATGAACATTCTCTATGTTGGCTCCTGGGCCTGTGAATCGGCATTGCTGACAAAGCCCGCGCCGAGTCTTGCCGCCGCGAACTGGATTCGTCCGCTTCTTGCTGAGCTCACGGCCCTTGGCCACGACATTCATGTCCTGACGCATGTTCGCGAGCGGATGTTCCCCTATGGTCGCCCGTATCCGAGGCGTGACGACGAAATCGACGGCTCACTGCCGTTTACGCGTCTGAACTATTGGAACCTTCCGCTTTTGCGCACGGCCTCGCTCGTTCGCGCCTATGCCAAGGCCGTTCGGGAGTTCAGCCCGGATGTCGTCTTGACCTACAATCTGCTGCCGGAGAACCTTGCCGCCGTGCGTGGCCTCGCTGCACGCGGCGTTCGTTGGTTTCCGCTTGTGCTCGACTGGTATGGCGAAGACCTGAAGGCCACGCTTGCGTCGGCGACGGGCGTTGTCGTCTTGAGCGACTATCTGCGGCGGACGCTGACACGCGACGTGCCGACGCTGCTGCTGGACGGCGGCATCGCGCTTCGTCCGCCGTCGCCCTCGCGTCCGGGCGGCAAGACGATCGTCTATTCCGGCGCGGCAACGCCGCTTGTCGTTGAGGTCGTCCGATCCGTTGTGCGCCGCGATGTGCGCTTTGTCATTACGGGCAAGGATCCCTATGGGACGCTGGAGCCGTTACGGTCGGATCCGCGCGTCATGCGGACGGGTGCGCTCTCGGCGGATCGGCTGGATGCGGTCTGTCGTGAAGCGGCGGTCTTTCTGGCGCCGCGCGAGACAGGCACGGACTTTGCGCGCACAACGTTTCCGAGCAAGGTGCTCGCCTACCTCGCCTATCAGAAGCCCATCGTCAGCACATGGACGGAGGGGCTGTCGCCGGCCTATCGCGACGTGCTGGACGTTGCGTCGCTGGCGGAGTTCCCGTCGCGCATCGATCACTGGTTGGCGGCATCCGAGGCGGAACGTGACGCACTGGCCGTGCGCATCCGCCGCTTTGCCGAAACGCACACATGGGCCTGTCAGGCCCGCCGACTGGACGCATTTTTCAAGGAGAACATGGACAGATGAAATCGAAAATCGTGATGATCGGAAGTCGCACGGCGCTGGATGCGCGGGCGGCAGTCTGTGCGCGGGCGCAAGCGGACGGGCATGAGGTCGTGAGGCGGGAGATCGACCCGGCGACGCTCGGCGCGGGAAGGTGGGGACGGTTCTGGGCGCGGCGGCGGCTACGGAACGCGGCGGCGTGTGCGGGCGACGACGGGCTCGTGCTGCTCGTCGAATGTCCGAGCGAGACGGCGTGGCAGCCGTGGATGGCCTACGCGGCCGGGGCGGGGCTTCGCCTGATCGCCGTGCCCGCGCGGCTGAAGGGCGTCGACAACCTTGCGGGCATCCGCAGCGGCGTTGCCGTCTACGAGCGCCTGGAAACGTCCGCCGACCTCGATCTCGCTGACCGCGCCGCCCGCGCCGAAGTCCAGCGTCTCGCCGTCGCCGCGCGGTTCTGAGGCACCGCGGGTGCCCCCCTTGTCGTGCGTGCCGCCTTTTTGCTATAATACGCGCCAATCTGCGGCTGTCTCAGGAGGTTATCCCTGTCGCGGGGGCCATCGGGTGATGGCTTTCGTCCCGTTTTCGGGGAACCTCCCAGTGCGCGGAAACAACACATTGAAGAAAGAACAGATACCATGAAGATCGACAAGGCCGCCATCAAGAACGAATTCCAGCGCCATGACCGCGACACGGGCTCGTCCGAAGTCCAGATCGCGATTCTCACGAAGGAGATCGCGGCCCTCACCGAGCACCTCAAGGCGAACAAGAAGGACCATTCGAGCCGCTACGGCCTTCTCCGCAAGGTCCAGAACCGCCGCAACCTGCTCGACTACCTGAAGCGCGAGGACGAGGCCAAGTACCAGGACCTCATCAAGAAGCTCGGCCTCCGCCGCTGATTTGCGAACAGTAAACAAGGCAAAGAAAGAAAAGAGAAACACCAATGGAAGGTGCAAAGCAGTTCAAGGTCGACATCGCGGGGACGGACCTCGTGATCGAGACCGGGCTCCTCGCGCAGCAGGCCGCGGGGGCCGTCACCGTCTCGTACGGCGACACGACCGTCTTCACGGCGGTCACCAACACCGATACGCCGCGCGAGGGGATTGACTTCTTCCCGCTGCAGTGCGAGTATCGCGAGAAGTTCTACGCGGCGGGCAAGTTCCCGGGCGGCTTCTTCAAGCGCGAGGCGCGTCCGTCGTCGAAGGAGATCCTGACGGCGCGCATGTGCGACCGCCCGATCCGTCCGCTCTTCCCCGACGGCTACTACAACGACGTCCAGGTCAACGGCACGCTCATCCAGAGCGACGGCACGCGCGAGGCCGACTTCCTTGCGGTGAACGCGGCATCGGCGGCGCTGCACATCTCCGAGATCCCGTTCATGGGCCCGATCGGGTGCGTGCGCATCGGCCGCGTCGACGGCCAGTGGGTCATCAACCCGACGCACGAGCAGAAGGCGAAGAGCGACATCGACCTCCTCTACGCCGGCATCCGGGGCAAGTTCCTCATGATGGAGGGCTCCGCCTCGGAGATCTCCGACGAGGACTTCGTCGCGGCCCTGAAGCGCGCGCACGAGGAAGTCGAGAAGATCATCGACCTCCAGATCGAGATGCGCCGCGCGCTCGGCAAGCCCGACAAGGTGATCAAGGATGTCCCGCAGCCGCAGGACCAGATGGACTTCGTGCGCAAGGAGGGCGGCGAGGCCCTCGCGGCCGCGCTGCTCATCAAGGGCAAGCTGGAGCGCCAGGGCAAGGTCTCGGCCATCAAGGAGGACCTCCTCAAGAAGGTCGCCGAGAAGTGGCCCGAGATCGACGCCGTGAAGTTCGTGCACCTCTTTGACGCGCTGGAGATCGAGACCGTCCGCAAGAACGTGCTCGTCCACGGCAAGCGCATCGACGGCCGCGCCCAGCACGAGATCCGTCCGCTGTCCGCGCAGGTCGGTGTCCTGCCGCGCCTCCACGGCTCGGCGATCTTCTCGCGCGGCGAGACGCAGTCGTTCGCGACGGTCACGCTCGGCACGAAGAAGGACGCGCAGGATCTCGACTCGGTGACGGGCGGCGACACCTCGAAGCGGTTCATGCTGCACTACAACTTCCCGCCGTACTGCACGGGCGAAGTCGGCCGCCTCGGCTCCACGGGCCGTCGCGAGATCGGCCACGGCGCGCTCGCCGAGCGCTCGATTGCGGAGGTCCTGCCGGACGATTTCCCGTACTCGATCCGCGTCGTCAGCGAGATCATGGGCTCGAACGGCTCCTCGTCGATGGCGTCGATCTGCAACGGCTGCCTCGCGCTCATGGACGCGGGCGTGCCGCTGAAGCGCACGGTCGCGGGCATCTCGATCGGCCTGTTCACGAACGACGACCAGAGCCAGAAGGTGCTCGTCACCGACATCCTCGGCGCCGAGGACCACTGCGGCGACATGGACTTCAAGGTCGGCGGCACGAAGAAGGGCATCACGGGCTTCCAGGTCGACCTGAAGCTGCGCGGCCTCACGTGGGACCTCGTCGAGGGCGCGGTCAAGGCCGCCCACGACGCGCGCCTGAAGATCATCGACTTCATGGAGTCGGTCATCCCGGCGCCGCGCGCGGACCTCAACCCGTATGCGCCGCGCATCGAGGAGATGCAGATCCCGGTCGACAAGATCGGCGCGCTCATCGGCCCCGGCGGCGCGAACATCCGCGCGATCGTCGAGAAGACCGGCGCGCAGATCGACATCGACGACGACGGCAAGGTCTCGATCTTCGCGAACAACGTCGACTCGATGGAGGCGGCGAAGCGCGAGGTCGGCGCGGTCACGGCGGTCGCCGAGCCGGGCAAGATCTACGAGGGCAAGGTCACGGGCATCAAGGACTTCGGCGCGTTCGTCGAGATCCTGCCCGGCATGGACGGCCTCTGCCACATCTCGGAGTTCTCGGACAAGTTCCTGAAGTCGATGGACGGCGTCTGCAAGGTCGGCGACATCATCAAGGTCAAGTGCCTTGACGTCGACGAGCGCGGCCGCATCAAGCTCAGCCGCAAGGCGGCGATGGCCGAACTCGACCAGCAGGCGTAAGGGGAGGGCACCATGAACGCTGAACTCCTGAAGAGGGCGCACGAGAAGATTCCGTCGGTTCCGGTGCTCGTGAACCTGGTCTCGAAGCGCGAACGCGAGCTCATCAACGGCGCCAAGCCGTTGGTGAACCCGTCGAAGCTGCTGACGGACGACGACAAGGCGAAGAACCGCTCCGCGCTCGACGTCGACAAGTGCGACATCGCGCTCGCCGAGGTGGCCGAGGGCAAGCTCATCGCCGAGATCGACTTCGACGCAATCGCCAAGGCCGAGGACGCGAAGACGAAGTGGAACACGAAGCACACGTCCGTCAACTCGCTCTATGCCGACTGAACGGAAATTCAATTCCGTCTTCGCCGAGAACCGGAAGGCTCGGCACGACTATACCGTACTCGAGACGATCGAGTGCGGTATCGTCCTTACGGGAACCGAGGTGAAGTCCTGCCGACAGGGGCAGGTCTCGCTCTCCGGGGCCTACGGCGCCGTGCTCGGAAACGAGCTCTGGCTTCTGGGGGCGGACATCGCGTGCTACCGTTTCGGCAACCGCTTCAACCACGAGCCGAAGAGCCAGCGCAAGCTGCTCGTGCACGCGAAGGAAGTTCTCGACCTCAAGATGAAGACCGAGGCGAAAGGGCTCACGCTCGTGCCGCTCCGGCTCTTCCTCAAGCACGGGCGCATCAAGGTCGATCTCGGCGTCTGCCGCGGCAAGCAGCTGCACGACAAGCGCGACGCGCTGAAGCAGAAGGCGATTCGCCGTGACCTTGAGCGGAGTTGAGCCGCGTGCGGCTCGTGTGGCCTTTTCGGACGGGAAAATGCTATAATACGCTCCATGATGACACGAAACAGACCTCGCAATCCGAGAATCCTGATCGTCACGCCGGAGATCACGTATCTCCCCGAGGGCATGGGGAACCTCGCCGGCAAGATGTCGGCCAAGGCCGGCGGCATGGCGGACGTGTCCGCTTCGCTCGTCCAGGCGCTCTACGGCCTGGGGGCGGACGTGCACGTCGCCCTGCCGCACTACCGCCGCATGTTCCACGTCGAGACGGCCCAGCTCGTCTCGGAGGAGCTGCGCAAGTACAAGAGCCACCTCTCCGACGAGCGCATCCACCTCGCCGAGGATCGCTGCTTCTACTACCGCGACACGGTGTACGACCGGGGCGACGGGAACGTGAAGCTCGCGCTCGCGTTCCAGCGCGAGGTGATCAACAACATCATCCCGCACGTCCAGCCCGACCTCATCCACTGCAACGACTGGATGACGGGCCTCATCCCCGCCGCCGCGCGCCGCATGGGGATTCCCTGCCTCTTCACCGTCCACAACATCCACACGCAGAAGCTGAGCCTCGCGCGCGTGGAGGACGCGGGCATCGACGCGGCGGAGTTCTGGACGAACCTCTACTACGCCTACCCGCCGTACAACTACGAGGAGTCGCGCAACAACAACCCGATCGACCTCCAGGCGTCCGGCTGCTTCGCCGCGCACTTCATCAACACCGTCTCGCCGACGTTCCTCACCGAGATCGTCAACGGCTGGCACGCGTTCATCCCCGACTCGATCCGGAACGAGATCCGCAGCAAGTACTACGCGGGCTGCGCGGCGGGCATCCTGAACGCGCCCGACGCCTCGGACAACCCGGCGATCGACGACAAGATCCCGTTCAAGTACGGCCCGGCGGAGCATCGCGGCGCGAAGCGCCAGAACAAGCTCGCCCTCCAGCACGCGCTGGGGCTGGAGGAGAACGCCGACCGTGCGCTCTTCTTCTGGCCGAGCCGCCTCGACCCGGTTCAGAAGGGGCCGCAGCTCCTCACCGACATCACGTTCCGCTTCCTCGACAAGCACCCCGACGCGCAGATCGCGGTCATCGCGAACGGCCCCTACCAGCAGCCGTTCTGGGACATCCGCGCGTTCCACGGGATCGAGTCGCGCCTCGCCGTGCACAACTTCGACGGGCGCCTCTCGCAGCTCGGCTTCGCGGCGAGCGACTTCACGCTCATGCCGTCGCTCTTCGAGCCGTGCGGCCTGCCGCAGATGCAGGCGCCGATCTACGGCTCGCTCGCCGTCGCGCACAACACGGGCGGCCTGCACGACACCGTGGAGCCTCTGGACGTCGCAGCCTCGCGCGGCAACGGCTTCCTCTTCGACACCTACGACTCGAACGGGCTCTTCTGGGCGATGGACCAGGCGATGGACTTCTTCCACCAGCCGGCGGACGTCCGCGAGCGCGAGATCGCGCGCATCATGACGGAATCGCTCGGCCGCTTCAACCACGAGGCCTGCGCGAAGGAATACATCCAGCTCTATGAGAAAATGCTCGACCGCCCGCTCGTCTGACGCGCGGCGAGCGAAAAGACTTCAAGGCCGAACGGCCGAACCGAGAAAGAACATGACAGCAGAAGAACTCTTGACAACCCTGACGCAGGCGCTCGTCGACACGAAGGCGCAGGACGTGAAGACCTATGACGTGCGCGGCACGTCGGGCCTCACCGACTACTTCGTCGTCGCGACCGGCGCGGCCGCACCGCACCTGAAGGCCCTCGTGAAGGCGCTCCCGAAGCCCTACCGCATTTCGGGCGACCCCGAGTCCGGCTGGATCGTCGCCGACTACATCGACGTCGTCGTCCACGTCTTCTCGCCCGAGGCGCGCGCCTACTACGCGCTGGAGAAGCTTTGGGCGTGATCCGCATCACCGATCCCTGTCGGCCGCTCGACTTCGACCTGTCGCGTCCGCTGGAGATCGAAGTCGGCTGCGGCAAGGGCCAGTTCCTGACGCGGCGCGCGCAGGAGAACCCCGACTGCGACTTCCTCGGCATCGAGCGCATGCTGGAGCGCGTGCGGCTCTTCGACGGCAAGTGCCGTCGCGGGAAGATCGCGAACGCGAACGTCCTGCGGCTGGAGGCGCTCTACACGTTCCACTACCTCCTGCCGGCGCACCATGCGCGGCGCGTCTACGTCTTCTTCCCCGACCCGTGGCCGAAGAAGAAGCACCATTCGCACCGCCTGTTCGGGCCGCTCTTCCGCGCCGCGCTCTGGAAGCGCCTCACGATTGGCGGACGGATCGAGTTCGCGACGGATCATGCGGAGTATTTCGAGGAGGTCTGCGCGGGGTTCGCGGACGACGCGCGCTTCCGCCGCGTCGAGCCGATGCCGCGTCCGCCGGAGGTGTGGACGGAGTTCGAGACGATGTTCCGCGCGCAGGGGCTGCCAATCCACGCGGCTGCGTGGGAGGCGGTTGCGGCGGACGATGCGCCGCTCGCGCCGCTGACGATTCCGCCGGAGCTCGAGCCGCGCGAGGGTGTCTACCGCCGCGACTTCGGTGCCGTCGTCTGACGCGCAGGCTGTTGAATTTGCGTTCATGCCGATGACCAGTCACAAGAGAACCTTCCGCTTCCGTTCGCGCACAGGGGCGTGCGTGTGGAGCGGCCTTGCCCTCGCGGCGCTGCTCGCGTGCGCGGTGGGCGGGCAGCTTCTCCTGCGGGCGAACCGGCCCGACTCCGCGCCGGCGCTGGCCGAGGGCGCGCTCGCCGCGCTGGGCGGGCTGCGGTCGATTGCCGCCGAGGTCGTCTGGTTCCGGGCTGACCGGCTGCAGGACGAGGGCCGCTACGTCGAACTCGCGCAGCTCGCGAGCGCCCTGGCGTTTCTGGAGCCGCACACGCCCGAAGTCTGGAGCTATGCGGCGTGGAATCTCGCCTACAACATCTCCGTCATGATGCCGGACGCCGAGTCGCGCTGGCGCTGGGTCGAGGCGGCGATTCGCCTGCTGCGGGACGAGGGGCTGCGGCTCAATCCGCGATCGCCCGAACTGCTGCGCGAACTGGCCTGGCTCTTCGAGCTCAAGATCGGGACGAATCTCGACTCGGCCGCATCGGCCTACCGCACGTTCTGGCGGGCGAAAGTCAAGGACGTCCGTCGGCGTGGCGCTTGGGACGAGCTGGGGATGGAGCCGCGCGAGATGGCGCGGATCGAGCAGACGACGGGCTTTGACGACTGGGGCGATCCGTTCCTCTCGGCGATCTACTGGGCGGCGAAGGGAAACTGCCGCGACATCGTGGAGCAGTCGGTGCGTCTCTACATCAAGAACCATCCGGAGCAGGCGAAGGCAGAATGAGCGGGCGAACGAAAGAGAAGAGGGCGGGGCTGCGCACGGGCGCGCAGGCCCTCGTCGATGCGTTGGAACGGGCGGGGGCCGAAATCGTCTTCGGCTATCCGGGCGGGAACGTCATCGACATCTTCGACGCCGTGCGCACGGCGAAGTTCCGCTTTGTCCTCGGCCGGCATGAGCAGGGGTGCGTGCACATGGCGGACGGCTATGCGCGCGCGCTTGGCCGGCCGGGCGTCGCGCTCGTGACGAGCGGCCCCGGCCTCACGAACACGATCACCGGCCTCGGCTGCGCGAACATGGACGGCGTGCCGCTCGTCCTCGTCTGCGGGCAGGTGCCGCTCGCCCAGATCGGCACGGACGCCTTCCAGGAGGCGGACACGACGGGGCTCACGCGCGCCGTGTCGAAGCACAACTTCCTCGTGAAGTCGGCGGACGAGATTCCCGAGACGGTCGCGCAGGCCTTCTACATCGCGACGCACGGCAAGCCCGGCGTCGTCGTCATCGACGTGCCGCGCGACTGCCAGGAGGCGCGGACGGCGGCGACCTATCCGGAGCGCGTCTGCCTCAGGGCCTACCACCCCGAAGTCTACGCCGCGCCGCGCGAGGTGAACCGCCTCGCGAAGCTCCTCAACGAGGCGCAGCGCCCGCTCATCCTCGCGGGCGGCGGCGTCCTCGCCGCCGAGGCGGCGGCGGACGTGACGGCGCTTGCGCACAAGGCCCAGGTTCCCGTCGCGACGACGCTGATGGGCATCGGCTCCGTCGACGAGCGCGATCCGCTCGCGCTCGGCCTGTCCGGTCTGTACGGGACGGACGCGGCGAACCGGGCGATCCGCACGGCGGACGTCATTCTCGCGCTCGGCGTGCGCTTCAACGACCGCACGACGGGCGACGTTCGGACGTTCGCGCGGCAGGCGAAGATCGTCCACGTCGACTGCGACCCCAGCTCCATCGACAAGAACGTGACGGCCCACCTCGGCATCGTCGCGGACATCAAGGACTTGCTGACGACCGTCAACTCGCGCATCCGCCCGGCGACGCACGCGACGTGGTGCGCGTCGCTCGCGCGCCCGGACGAACGCCGCGCGCACGGGACGGCGAAGGCCATCGACCCGACGGACGTCATCCGCGCCGTCGCGGCGGCGACGCGCGGCGACGCGCTCGTCGTGACGGACGTCGGCCAGCACCAGATCTGGGCGGCGCGGGAATTCCGCCATGTCTACCCGCGCCACTTCCTGACGTCGGGCGGCATGGGCGCGATGGGCTTCGGCATCCCGGCGGCGATCGGCGCGGCGCTCGCGCGGCCGGAACACCGGGTCGTCGCGTTCGTCGGGGACGGCGGCGCGCAGATGACGGCGGAGGAGCTGATCGTCGCCGTCGAGCTGAACCTGCGCGTCACGTTCGTCGTCTTCGCCAACCGGTCGCTTGGCCTCGTGCGCCAGCTGCAGAAGGAAAGCTACGGGGCGCGCTACTTCGCGACGGATCTTCGGTCGCCCGACTTCGTGAAGCTCGCGGGGGCCTATGGCCTCAAGGGCGTGCGCGTCACCGCGCCGTCGCAGGTCGAGCCGGCGCTCCGGCGCGCGCTGCGGGCGCCGGGGCCGACGCTCGTCGAGGCCGCCATTCCCAAGGAGGCGTGCGTATGAAGGAGAAGGAGTCGATTTACCGCCTGAACTGCTTCGTCGAGAACAAGCCCGGCGTCCTCGCGCGGATCGTCGGGCTCATTTCGGGGCGCGGCTACAACATCCAGACGCTGAACGTCGGGCCGACGGAGGACGGCACGGTCTCGCGCATGAAGATCGACGTGCTCGGCTCCGCGCGCGTCGTCGACCAGATCATCCTCCAGCTCCGCAACTGCGTGAACGTGATCGAGGTCACGTCCCGCCGCCGGTGAAGAGAAAAGGCGGGGAACGTGAAGGTCTGCTTCGAGACATTCGGCTGTCGCCTCAACAAGGCCGAGGCGCTGGAGATGGAGGCCGCGTATCTCGCGAAAGGGTGGGCGCGGACGGAGCGCCATGCCGAGGCCGACCTGTTCGTCGTGCGCGGCTGCAGCGTGACGGCGCGCGCCCAGCGCGACTGCGAAAGGCTGATCGACCATCTGAAGCGGCGCTATCCGCGCACCCCGCTGCGCGTCTGCGGCTGTCTGCCGCAGAAATCGCGCGCGCTTGCGCAGCCGGCCGCCGCGCCGCGGACTGCGGACGAGGCGACTCCCGTGCCGACGCGCACGGCGCGCGCCTACCTGAAGGTGCAGGACGGCTGTTCGGGCCGCTGCACGTTCTGCCTCGTGCCGAAGTTTCGCGGCGCGTCCGCGTCCGTGCCGTTCGGCGCGGTCTTGGACAAGGCGCGGCGTTTCGTCGATGCGGGCTACCGCGAACTTGTCGTCACGGGCTGCAATCTCGCGCTCTACGCCTCCGAGGGGAAGCGTCTGCCCGACCTCGTTGCCGCGCTTGCGGACGTCTCCGCCGACTGCCGCGTGCGACTCGGCTCGCTTGAGCCCGGCGCGTGTGCGCTGGAGACGGTTCGGGCGATGGCCGAACGCGCGAACGTCTGCCGCTTTCTCCACGTGCCCGTGCAGTCGGGCTCGAACCGCATCCTCGCGGCGATGAAGCGGCCCTACCTCGTGCGGGACGTCGAGGCGCTCGTCGCGACGGCGACGAAGCTGCTGCCGAACCTCGGCCTCGGCTGTGACGTGATGACGGGCTTCCCGGACGAGTCGGACTTCGACTTTGCCGCGACGGAGGGGCTGTTGCGGCGGCTCCCGTTCAACCATGCGCATGTCTTCCCCTATTCGGAGCGTCCGGGCACGCTGGCGGCGGCCTTCGGCGGCGCCCTGCCGAAGGCGGTGCGCACGGCCCGTGCGCATCGGCTCGCCGAGCAGGTGGCGCGCAGCCGCGAACTGTTCGCGCGGCGGTTCCTGGGGCGCGAGGTCGAGGTCGTCGTCGAGGACGAGAAGCAGACGTCCGGCTGGACGGGCGAATACCTGCGCTGCACGACCGTCTCGCCCGCGCCGCGCAAGGCGTGCGTCCGCATCTTCGTCACGCGCGTCCACGCGGATGCGACGCTCGAAGGCCGCCTCGTGGGACGGGGGACAGACCCCACATCTTCAACATCCAAGCAAACCTCTCCATGACCCAGACACCGGCACCCGAATCCTTTCTGCTCCACTGGCGCGACGACACGCTCGCCGTCACGCTCACCGTCGACCCCCCGCGCAAGGGGCGCGCGGCGTTCCGCACGAACCTCGGCCACGGCGACGTGCGCCGCCGCGAGATCGTCGACGAGACGGAGAAGGGCCTCACCCCGCTCGCGAAGGCGTGGACGGACATTCCGCTCGCCGAGACCGCGCCCGGCGTGTTCCGGGGCGAGATTCCGCTTGACGAGGTCGGCGTCTTCTCCGGCAAGGCCTGCTTCTTCCCCGAGGGCTCGAACGTGCCGGAATGGCCGGAGGGCCGCAACCTGCATGTCAAGGTCGAGAGCGCCGAGACGCGCGCGAACAACTCGATCTACTGCGTCTTCCCGCGTCAGTTCGGCAGCTTCCGCGAGGTCGTGCGCCGTCTGCCGCTCATCATGGACACGATGGGCTTCCGCATCGTGCAGACCCTGCCGCCGTTCCCCGTGCCGACAACGTATGCCGTCATGGGCGAGTACGGCTGTCCGTTCGCCGCGACGGACTTCCTGTCGGTCGATCCGGCGATGGCCGAGTTTGACGAGTCCGTCACGCCGCTGGGGCAGTTCGAGGAGCTGATCGGCGCCGTCCACGCGAAGGGCGGGCTCTTCTTCGTCGACCTGCCCGCGAACCACACGGGCTGGGCGTCGACCCTGCAGACGCACCATCCGGACTGGTTTCGCCATGAGCCGGACGGCCGCTTCCACTCGCCGGGCGCGTGGGGCGTGAAGTGGGCCGACCTCGTTGAGCTCGACTACGCGAACGCGGAGCTGCGCGCGTACATGGCGGACGTCTTCCTCTTCTGGTGCCGGCTCGGCGTGGACGGCTTCCGCTGCGACGCGGGGTACATGATTCCCGCCGAGACGTGGGAGTACCTCGTCGCGAAGGTGCGCGAGGAGTACCCCGACACGGTTTTCCTGCTGGAGGGCCTCGGCGGCGAGATCGCGGTCACGAACCGGCTCCTGTCCGAGTCGAACCTCGACTGGGCCTACTCGGAGATCTTCCAGACCTACGACCGCAGCCAGTTCGAGGGCTACCTGCCGGCGGCGATCGCGCGCGCCGAGACCTACGGGACGCTCGTCCATTTTGCCGAGACGCACGACAACGACCGCCTCGCGAAGCGCGGCGCGGTCTACGCGCGGCTCCGGGTGCAGCTCGCCGCGCTCCTGTCGTGGCAGGGCGCGTGGGGCATCGCCAACGGCGTCGAGTGGTATGCGACCGAGAAGATCGACGTGCACGGCAAGAACGACCTCAACTGGGGCGCGGCGGAGAACATGGTCGATCTCATCGCGCGGCTGAACGCGCTCTTGCGGGCGCATCCGGGCTTCGCGGGCGCGAGCCGCCTGAAGGTCGTCACGCGCGGCGGCGGCAACACGCTCGCCGTCGTGCGTACGCGAGACGGCGCGGCGCCCGTTCTGGTGCTCGCGAACCTCGACTGCGAGTCGCCGGCCGAGATCGCGTGGGATTGGGCGGCGTTTCCGGCGGGTGAGGTCGATGACCTCCTGAACGGCGGGCGGCGGGCGATTGGCGCGACCGTTCGCCTCGCGCCGGGCGAGGTGCTGTGTCTGGCGGCCGGCCTTTCGGCGGCCGGTCAGGACGGCAAGGGGGCGACGATTGAACGGGGCGCGTCGCGGAAGCCGGCGGCTTCAGCCGCCGCGAACGAATCGAACGCCGCCGCGCGTGAATCGAACGCCGCCGCGAACGAACGGGGCGCGTCGGCGCGTGACGCGCTCTTTCACGTCGTCATACCGCGTGACGTGCGGCGCGAGGTCGTCGTGCCGGAGGGGCAGAAGGCCGAGATCACGGCCGATGCGCCGTTCCGGGCGCGGCTCGTCGACCCGGTGCGCGGCAAGACGCTGCGCGTCGCGCGCGCGGTCGCCGGACGTGTCGTCTTCGACGCGCCCGCCTACGAGGGGGACGGCACGCGCTGCCGTCGGCTGCGGCTGGACGTGTCGCGCTACATCGACGGGCGCGCCGTGCGCACGCGCGCCGCATTCCTCGTGCCGCCGCCGGCGGATCGGGCGCGCGTGAATCTTTCGCTCGTCGGCGAGGAGGTGCGGCGGCATCCCGAATTCCGCACAGTGCTCTCGAACGGTGCGGGCGCGGCGGCGCAGGTGCGGCTGGGCTGGGGCGAGATCCGCTCGCAGTACGACGCGCTGCTCGCGGCGAACCCGAATCCGGACGTGCCGTCCGACCGGCTCGTCCTCTGGACGCGCACGCGGTGCTGGCTGCAGCGCGAGGGCTACACGCGCGAGCTCGACCGCAAGTGCGTGACGCGCGTGACGGCCGATCCGGCGGGACGCTTCGCGCGCTGGGACTTCACCGCGCCCTGTGGCATGGGCAAGGAGGCGGCGTTCGTCTTCACGCTGGCGCTGACGCCCGGCGCGAACGCGGCGACGCTCGCGGTCACGCGCGTCATGTCCGGCGCGCGAGACGTGGGCGACCAGGTGCGGCTCGTCTTCCGTCCCGACGTCGAATGGCGCAGCTTCCATGCGACGACGAAGGCCTACGCGGGACTGGAGACGCTGTTTCCGAAGGCGTCGCGTGCGGCGGCGGACGGCGAGGGCTTCGACTTCAGCCCTTACGGACAGACCTTTGCGCTGCGCGTGACGGGCGGCGCCTACCACCACGAGCCGCAGTGGAGCTACTGCGTCGGGCACCCGGAGGAGGCCGCGCGCGGGCAGGACGGTCTCGGCGACCTCTTTTCGCCCGGCTGGATCTCGGCCGACCTCAAGGTCGGCGAGACGGTCGCACTTGAAGGGCAATTGAGGCGAACTGAGGCGACGCGACAGAAGGGATCAGAGGGGCAAGAGAGCCCTGAGGCCTCAAGTCTCTCGCGTCTCACAGGTTTCTCCAGTCAGCCCTCTCAATCTCTCGCGCCGTTCGCCGAAGCCCTCCGCGCCGCGCTCGACCTCTACATCGTCAAGCGCGACGACCTGAAGACCGTGATCGCGGGCTATCCGTGGTTTCTCGACTGGGGACGCGACACCTTCATCTTCCTGCGCGGCCTGATCGCCGCCGGCGAGACGGACATCGCCCTCAAGATTCTCGCGGCGTTCGCGGCCTTCGAGGAGAACGGGACGCTGCCGAACATCATCTACGGCAAGACGGCCGGCAACCGCGACACGACGGACGCGCAGCTTTGGTTCATCCGCTGCGTTCAGGAGGTGGAAGAGTGGAAAAATGGAAGAGTGGAAAAGTGGGGTGAAACGATTGCGGCGCTGAAGAAGACGTGCGATTCCATCGTGGACAACTACCTGAAGGGGACGCCGAACGGCATTCGGGTCGATCCCGATTCGGGGCTCGTCTGGTCGCCGTCGCACTTCACGTGGATGGACACGAACTATCCGGCCTGCACGCCGCGCGTCGGCTATCCGGTGGAGATTCAGGCGCTCTGGATCTCGGCCCTGCGGTATCTGGGCCGAGACGAACTCGCCGAGCGGGCCCTCGCGTCCGTGAAGGC
Source organism: uncultured Kiritimatiellota bacterium (assembly GCA_934675625.1). Taxonomy (GTDB): domain Bacteria; phylum Verrucomicrobiota; class Kiritimatiellia; order RFP12; family UBA1067; genus UBA1067. The sequence goes on along the minus strand of CAKURH010000047.1, from coordinate 10,874 downwards.
ACTCTTCCGCTGGGAACACGGCTACCGCGACTGCCTCGCGGCGCCGAACGGCGAGTCGGCGCGTACGGCGGTGCCGGAGGACACGATTCGCCCGAACCAGCTGTTCCTGATTACGCTCGGCGTCTTGGACGATCCGTCGATTCTCGCGGCGACGGAGGAGCTGCTTGTGCCGGGCGGCATCCGCTCGCTCAACGCCGGGCACCCCCTCTATCGCGGCGTCTACGCAGGCGACGAGGACACGGCGCGCAAGCCCGCCTACCACAACGGCACGGTCTGGGCGTGGCCGTTCCCGCTTTACGCCGAGGCGCTGGTCGCGACGGGAGCCTGTTCGCGCGACGTCGCGCGGGCGCTCCTGGCGAGCGCGGTCGAGAACCTCAACGCGGGCTGTCTCGGACACCTGAGCGAGAATGCGGACGGCGACGCGCCGCACGCGCAGAAGGGCTGCACGGCGCAGGCCTGGAGCGATTCGGAACTCCTGCGCGTCTGGCTGAAACTCGGCGGAAAGTAAATATGGTATAATGTCCCCTTCAAGAAAAGGTTCTTTGACATGACAGCGACACGCAGACAGGCCCGCGAATGGGCAATCCAGATGCTGACGGCGGCGGACTTGAATCCGCCGGACGACGTGGAGACGTTTTTGGCCTCCTATTGGAATCAGATTCTCGACCTTGACGAGGAGGATGGCGGCCCGCAGGCGGTTCGTGGCAAGATGAAGGCCTTTGCCGAAGAGCGTGTCGTCGGCGTCCTCGGCTCCCTCAAGGAGGTGGACGCGATCATCTCCTCGCTGCTCGTCGGCTGGGATCTCTACCGGCTCGGCACGATCGAGCGCGCGGTGCTGCGTCTCGGCGTCTGGGAGATGAAGAACACGGACGTGCCGAAGGCCGTCGCCATCAACGAGGCCGTTGACCTCGCGAACTGGTTCGCGAGCCCCAAGACGCGCACGATTGTCAATGGCGTGCTCGACAAGTATGCGAAATCCGGCAAATGACTTCATGGCGCGGGCGCTGGCGCTCGCGCGAAAGGGCTGCGGGCATACGCGGCCGAATCCGCCGGTCGGCGCGGTCGTCGTCTGCGGCGGGAAGATTGTCGGCGAGGGCTTTCACCGCAAGGCCGGGGCGGATCATGCCGAAGTCGCCGCGCTCAAGAGCGCACGCCGTCGTCTCGGCGATGCGACGACTGCCGCCCTTCGCGACGCGACGCTCTACGTGACATTGGAGCCGTGCTCGCGTCCGGGCCGCGTCGGCGCGTGTACGGACGCGATTGCGGCGGCGGGCGTGCCGCGCGTCATCTACGCCGTGCCCGATCCGAACCCGACCAATCGCGGACGCGCGGCGCGTGTCTTGGCAAAAGCGGGCATCCGCTGCGAGCGGTTTCGGGGTGACGCCGACGTGCTGGATGGCGCGCGGCGGCTGATTGCGCCGTTCGCGAAGCACGTGACGACGGGGCTGCCCTACGTGACGGTCAAGATTGCGCTGTCGCTTGACGGGCGCATCTGTGACGACGGGGGACAGGCCCGATGGATTTCCTCGGCGAAAGCGCGTGCGCGCACGGGGGCGTTGCGGGCGGAGGTCGACGCGATTCTCGTCGGCGCGGAGACGGTGCGGCGGGACAACCCCTCGCTGCTCTGCCACCAGAAGCGCAACGACGACCTGTTGCGCGTCGTCGTCTCGAAGTCGGGGAACCTGCCGCGCGACGCGCAGGTCTTCGCCGACGGACGCAACCCGACGCTCGTCTTCTGCGACGCGGTGGAGGCAATCCGCGAGCTGGGGCGGCGCGGCGCGTTGCACGTCCTCTGCGAGGGCGGGCTGAAGCTCGCGACGTCGCTTGCCGAGGCGGGGCTCGTGGACGAATGGCTTGCCGTCCTGTCGCCGTGCGTCATCGGTTCGCGTCCGATTGGCGAGGCATTGCGCCTGCAGCTCGACGCGCTCGACAGCTGCGACGGGCGCGCAGGAGATGTCCTCGCCCGCTTCGTCCACAGGAAAACTTGATTTGATTATTGTCTACACATGAATTCAGCACTCCTTATGGCATCCATCGTCAATTGCACTGTCGGCTGCAACACGGGTTCGCCCGATTTGCAGGCCCTTCATGTCCTCGCGTGCGACACCGAAACGGGCGCGGCGAAAATCGTCCAGTCCGTGAAGGGCCTTCAGGGCACGACCTACTTCCAGCAGAGCCCCGACGGGCGGTGGCTCTACTCCGTCGTGGGCGAGAAGCGCGACGCGAAGTCCGTCTCGTGGGCGGTGCGCTTCCCCATCGGTGCGGACGGGCGCCTGGGGGCGGTGGAACGCCTCGCGGAGCTTCCGTGCGAGGCGCCGTGCCACGTGTCGCTGTCGTCGGACGGTTCGCGCATCTTCGCCGCCGCCTATCTCTCGGCGACGGTCGTCTCGCTCAGGGCGGACGGCACGGATCTGAAGAGCTACGTCTTTCCCGACGATGACGTCGGCCCGAACGCGAAGCGCCAGAAGAAGTCCTATGCGCACTTCACGTTCCTGACGCCGGACGGGGCGCGTCTCGGCGTCGTCGACCTCGGCTGTGACCGCATCCGCTTTTTCGATCCCGTGACGCTGGCGGTCGATTCGTCGCTGGAGATCAAGGCCGACCGTGGCGACGGGCCGCGCCACGCCGTCTGGTCGAAGGACGGGCGGTTCCTCTTTGTCCTGAACGAGCTCGGGTCGAGCGTGACGTCGTATGCGTTCGACGGAACGTCGTTCGCGAAGGTCGGCAAGTGGTCGATGCTGCCCGACGGCTTCAACCGCTGGGAGGCGGACGGCGAGACGCTTGCGACGAAAGCCGCCGCGATCAAGCTGACGGCGGACGGACGGATTCTCATGGCGTCGAACCGCGGGCACGACTCGATTGCGTTCTACGCGGTCGACGGGGCGACGGGGCAACTGACGCGCCGCAACGTCGCGAAGCTGACGGGCAAGTTCCCGCGTGATTTCGCGCTGATGCCGGGCGAGAGGTTCATGGTTGTCGGGCACAAGATGTCCGACGAGATCCAGGTCTACCGCTTCGACCGCGCGGCCTGTTCGCTCGTGCCGATTGGTGCGCCGGTTCCCTGCTGGCGGCCGCTGTGCTTCGCGTTCGCCGGGGCTTCGTCGCGCTGACCCTTTCGCTCGCGCCCGTTTCATGATATAATTCCCGCATGAAAAAGCTGATTAGGTTCTTTTCGTTCGCCGCGCTCCTGTTCGCGGCAGGTTGTGTCTCGGCGCCGTCGCGGGTCGCGATTCCCGCCGAGCGCATCGGCGTCTGCAGCTGGAGCTGGCGTCTGCCGATGAAGGAGGTCGCCCGCGAGATGGCGAAGGCCGACGTGAAGGGCATCCACCTCGCGCTTGGGCCGTTCATCGCGCCCGACAGGCGGCATGGCGCGGCGGAGGACGCGGCGGCGCTCGCGTTCGTGAAGGAGAAGGTCGCGAAGGGCGAATGGGTGCTCATGTGCACGATGATCGGCATGGTCGGCGAGGACTACTCGACGCTCGACACGATCCGCGAGACGGGCGGCATCGTGCCCGACCGCCACTGGGAGGCGAACAAGAAGATCGTGACGGCGGGAGCGCGCCTGACACAGGAACTTGGCTGCGCGTACATGTCGACGCATGCGGGCTTCCTCGACGAGTCGAACCCGAAGGCCCTGAAGAAGTTCGTCGAGCGCGTGACGTGGATGCGTGACGAGTGCCGCAAGTACGGCGTCGAGCTCATCCTCGAATCGGGGCAGGAGACGGCCGAGGATCTTGCGGCGTTCCTGCCGCGCGTGCCGGGCGTCGGCATCAACTTCGATCCGGCGAACATGATCCTCTACGCGAAGGGCCAGCCGCGCGCGGCGGTGCGCGTGCTCGCGCCGTGGATCAAGCAGGTGCACGTCAAGGACGCGCGCACGACGAAGACGCCGGGCACGTGGGGCGACGAGGTGCCGTGGGGAGAGGGCGAAGTCGGCGGCGAGGCGTTCCTCGCGGAGCTGGAGGCTTTGGGCTACAAGGGAAACTATGTCGTCGAACGCGAGGCCGGCTCGGATCGGCCGGGCGACATCGCGCGCGCAATCAGGGATTTGCGCCGCTGAACAGGCTGAAAACGATTTGCGTCAACACAGGAACAGAAGGGACTCAAACATGACGATTCGCGGTTTGATTGAGAAATGGGCGGACATTCGCCCGAATGGGAAACTCTTCACCTACCATGAGGACAACGCCTGGAAGACGCGCTCCTACGCCGCGTCCCTGAAGGGCGTGCGGGAGATTGCCGAGGGCTACGGCACGCGCTTCGGGCTGAAGCCGCGCGACGAGAACGCGGCGATCATCCTTCAGAACTCCCCGACGTGGATCGAGTCCTATCTCGCGCAGGTCGGCACGGGCGTCTCGGTCGTGCCGATCGATCCGAAGCTGCACAACGAGGAGGTTGCGTACATCCTGCGCGACGCCGAGGTGCGCGTCGTCACGACCGACCCCCAGCATCTCAAGATGATGATGCTGATCGCGAAGGACCTGCCCGACCTGCGGGCGGTCGTCGTCGTCGGAGGCGTCATCAATCCGGGTCAGAAGATCGCCGGGCGCATCGACGTCGTCGGCTACGAGTCCCTGCGGCTTGCGGGCGGCGGCAAGTGGTATGACGACCACGTCGCCAAGCCGGAGGACATCGCGTCCATCATCTACACGTCGGGCACGACCGGCAAGCCGAAGGGCGCGATGCTGACGCACGGGAACTTCATCGCCGACCTCGAAGGGGCCTACAAGCTCTTCGGAACCGTCACGCACAAGGACTCGTTCTTCGTCGTCCTGCCGCTCTTCCACGCCTTCTCGTTCTCGGCGAACTTCATCGCCTCGATGATGAAGGGCGCGTCGATGTGCTTCTGCCAGTCGCTCCGCACGGTCGGGCAGGACATCCACGATCTGAAGCCGACCGTCATCTGCGCGGTGCCGCTCCTCGCGGAGAAGCTGCACGAGAAGATCGAGTCGGGCCTTCAGAAGTCGAAGCTCGCGCAGTTCCTCATGAAGGTCGGCCTGCGCGGCCCCGTCATGCACATGGTGAAGCTGAAACTCGGCGGACGCCTCCGCTTCTTCATCACCGGCGGCGCGCCGTGTCCGCGTCCCGTCATGGAGTGCTTCAAGCGCATCCACGTGCGCTTTCTGGAGGGCTACGGCCTCACGGAATGCTCGCCGATCGTCTCGGTGTGTCCGCCCGAAGTCATCAAGATCGGCACGATCGGCCCCGCGATTGGCGGCATCGAGGTGCGCCTCGCCGACCGAAACGAGCAGGGCGTCGGCGAGATCCAGGTGCGCGGCCCGATCGTCATGCAGGGCTACTTCCACAACCCCGACGCGACGGCCGAGGCGTTCGAGGATGACGGGAAGGGCGGCCTCTGGTTCCGCACGGGCGACCTCGCGTCGATGGACGAGGACGGCTTCATCACGATTCGCGGACGCAAGAAGGCCCTCATCGTCAACCGCGAGGGCAAGAACATCTACCCGGAGGAAGTCGAGAACACGATTGCGAAGGAGCCGTGCATTTCGGACGTCGTCGTCGTCGGCTACACGCAGGGCGAGGATCCGGGCGAGAAGGTCGGCGCGATCATCTATCCGAACGAGGACTGGTTCAAGGATCGCAACGGCGGCCAGCTGCCCGCGTGGGAGGAGGTCGAGAAGTTCGCCGTCAAGCACGCGCAGGAGCGGTGCGCCGAACTCGCCGACTACAAGCGCGTCCGCAAGGTCGTCTGCGCGAAGGAACCGCTCGTGCGCACGTCTATCGGCAAGGTCAAGCGCGTCGCCTACAAGGGGGCGCTGGATGAGAAGTAATCTTTACCTCGTCTGGCTCGAATGGCCGGAGAAGTGCTTTCGCGTGGATGCGGAGGCGCTTCGCTTTCTGAAGACGCTCGTTCCGGCGGGGAGCCGCATCGTCCGCGCGCGCACGGAAGCGGTGTTTCTGCGGCAGCTGCCGCAGGCGACGCACGTCCTCACGTGGCATTTCAAGAAGGAGTGGTTCGCGCGCGCGTCGAAGCTGAAAATGCTGGCGACGCCGGGGGCGGGACGCGAACTTGTCTCGCTGGAGGCGCCGAAGGGCGTCACGCTCCATTTCGGACGCTTCCACGGCGCGATCATGTCCGAGACGGTCGCGGCGTTCGTCCTCGCATGGGCGCGCGGCTTCTTCGCCGTCCGTGATTTCGCGGGCTATGGCGGGTCGCAGAAACCGGCTGTGCCGAACTGGCCGCGCGCGGAACTGAGCGACCGGTGCTTTACGGTGTCCGGGACGCAGGCCGTGGTCGTCGGCTACGGGCGCGTCGGACAGGCGATTGGGCGCAAGCTGGAGGCCCTTGGCGTCGCGGTGAAGGGGTTTCGGCGCCGCAACCTCGCCGACCTCGATGCGGCCTTGAAGACGGCGGACTGGCTGGTTCTCGCCCTGCCGAGCGACACGGGGACGGACAACTTTCTCTCGCGGGCGCGGCTGCGGAAGCTGCCGCGTCGCGCGGTCGTCATCAACGTCGGGCGCGGCAACGCGATTGACGAGCCGGCACTTGTGGAGGCCTTGCGGACGGGGCGTCTCGCCGGGGCGTATCTGGACGTCTTCCTGTCAGAGCCCGGCCCATTGCAGAAAATTGTGGGGACAGACCCCGGCAAACGTGGGGACAGACCCCGCCAAAACGTGGGGACAGACCCCACGATTCTGGGGACAGACCCCGCACTGTTGCCGCCGAATCTGATCAGAACGCCGCATTCGTCTGCGTTTTCGCGCGATTACATGAAACGGTGCTTCACGGAACTGAAAGATGACGGGTGTCTTTGAGGTCAACTCCGTTGAGGAGACGTGGGCGCTCGCGCGGCAGTTCGCGTCCGAACTGAGGCCGGGCGATGTCGTCTGTCTCGAAGGCGACCTTGGCGCGGGCAAGACGACGTTCACGCAAGGGCTCGCCGCCGCGCTCGGCGTCGCCGGGCGCGTCACGTCCCCGACCTTCTGCCTCGTGCAGGAGCATCGGGGCGGAGCCCTCCTCGTCCACATGGATCTCTACCGCCTTCACTCGGAGGACGATGTGCTGGCGATTGGGTGGGAGGACTACTTGGCCGAGGGCGCGATTCTCGTGGTCGAATGGCCGGAGCGGGCGGGCTCGCTCATCCCGCCAACGGCCAAGCACATCGTCTTCACGCATCTGGACGGCGACGAGCGCCGCCGACTGGTCTTTAACGAATGAACGAACAGACATGATACGAGTGGCAATCATTGACGACCATGTGGTCGTGCGGGCGGGGCTTCGGTACCTGATCGAGGCCGAGCCCGATTTCGCGTTCGCCGGCGAATATGGCGGCGGACGCGGCGCGGCGGACTTTGTGCGCGAGACGCAGCCCGACGTCACGCTCTTGGACGTGCGGATGCCCGACCTGAACGGCATTGAGGCCTTGAAGGAGATTTTGGCGGTCGAGCCGAAGGCGCGCGTCGTGATGCTGACGACGTCCGACACGGAAGAGGACGTCTACCGCGCCATCGAGGAGGGCGCGCTCGGCTACGTGATGAAGGAGTCGCCCATCGAGACGATTGTCGCGGCGATCCGCTCGGCCCTGGCGGGCGAGGTCTTCATGACGGACGAGGTGCGCCGCATCTACGAGACGCGCAAGGGCGCGAAGGGCCTTTCGCCGCGCGAGACGGACGTTCTCAAGCTCGCGGCGCAGGGGCTTGGCAACCGCGAGATTGGCGCAACGCTCGGCATTAGCGAAAACAGCGTGAAAATGCACCTGAAGCGTTCGTTTTTCAAGTTGGGCGCGTCCGATCGCGCCGAGGCCGTCTCCCTTGCCTCCAAGCGCGGTTTTTTGGTATAATTTGCCCTTATGGCGCAGGAACAGCTTTTTGCGGATGAGTACAAGGTCAATCTGGACGTTTTCGAGGGTCCGCTTGACCTTTTGCTCTATTTGATTCGTCGCGAAGAGCTCGACATCTACGACATTCCGATCGAGCGCATCACGACGGAATACATGAAGTTCATCGAGGATGCGCGGCGGCTCAACCTCGACATCGCCGGCGAGTTCATCGTGATGGCGGCGACGCTGATGGTCATCAAGTCGCGCATGCTCCTGCCGGTCTCGCGGCGCATCGGGAACGAGGACGGCGACGAGGAATGGGTCGATCCGCGCCTCGACCTCGTGCGGCAGCTTGTCGAATATAAGAAGTTCAAGGACGCCGCGCTGCGGTTGGAGCGGATGGAGGCATTCGCCGCCAATGCGTTCGACTACGGCGGCGGGCGGCCCAAGTTTGAGAAGACGGCGGCGGACGCGAAAGGCGCCTTGGTGAACCTCGACCTCTATGACCTCCTGACGGCGTTCCAGGAGGTCGTCGCGCGGGCGAACGAGATGCCGCACGAGGAGCTGAAGGGCATCCGCTTCTCCGTCCCCGACAAGATGGACTACGTGCTGACGCGGACGCGCCAGGAGGGGCAGGTCGCCTTCACGTCGCTGTTCGACCCCGAGAACGCGCCGAAGGGCGAGATCATCGTGACCTTCCTCGCGTTGCTGGAGCTCCTCCGCCAGCACCGCGTCATCATCTACCAGAACGCGGCGTTCCACGAGATCACGATCCTGCCGTCCCGTGAGGAGCCGGACGACAAGCCTTTGGAGAAACCGGACGACTATGAGTGACGAGGTGAAGATACCGCTGCCGCAGTCCCTGCAGGAGATTGTCGGCGCGTTGCTCTTCGCGAGCGAGACGCCGCTGACGGCGACGGATCTGCGTGAGGCCGTGCGCGCCGTCGAGGCGGAGGCGGGCGAGAACAAGGAGGTCATGGACGTGTACCGCACCTGCACGTCCAAGGAGATTGCCGAGGCTCTGCGCGGACTGGAGAAGGCGCTGGAGGTCGCGGGCTGCGGCTTTCAGCTCGTCTGCACGGGCGGGGCGTATCGCCTCCAGTCGGTGCCGAGCTGCGGGCGGTACGTGCGCGCGCTGCTGAAGATGGATCGTCCGAACCGGCTCGGCCGCGCCTCGTTGGAGACGCTGGCGATCGTCGCCTATCGCCAGCCGCTCACGAAAAGCGAGATCGAGGCGATTCGTGGCGTGGATGTCTCGGCGAACATCAAGACGCTGATGGATCTTCAGCTCGTCCGTCTCGTCGGCAAGTCCGAACTGCCGGGGCATCCGTTCCTCTACGGCACGACGCCGCTCTTTTTGGAGCACTTCGGACTCGCGTCGCTCCAGCAGCTGAACGAACTCGACCCGACGCTCCAGCGGTCGAACCCGAAGCAGAAGGCGGCGTCCTACAAGAAGCCGGAGCCGCCGAAGTCGGCGGAGGCCGTCGAGAAAGCGACCGAGAAACCGGCGGCGACCGAAGAGGTTGCCGAGACGACAGAGTCGACCGAGACGGCAGTTGTTGATGTTTCGGTCGCCGAAGAAGATGCGTCGCCGGCCGTGGCCGGCGAGACAGATGACGCCGAGGCGGCGGCGAACGACGACGATTTCTTCATCGACGACACGCCGGACGAGTTCGACGACGAGGATGACGATGAAGACAGCGAAGGTGATGAAGAGGAGAATGAAGAAGATGAAGGCGAAGACGCTGAAGACGACGGTGGCGCTGATGGCTCTGACGAGCCTGACGGCGTGTGACTACGTGCGGGAGCGGCAGGATCTCGCGCTCGAACGCGAGGACGGGACTTACCGTGCCGCGCTCGCGGACTACCGCGCCGGTCGGCTGGACGCCGCCGCGAAGGGATTTGCGAAGGCGATCCGCAAGTCGCCGGCCAATTCCGCCGCGCGCTTCCAGTACGCCTGCCTCATGCAGGACACGAAGAAGGACTATCTGGAGGCGTACTGCGCCTACCGCGAGTTCCTGATGCAGCGGCCTGACAGCGACAAGGCACCGCTCGCGAAGGATCGGCTTGCGATTTGCGAGCGCGAACTCGCGCGCGAATGGATGGAGAAGAACCGGGGGCTGGGCGACGAGGCTTTTGCGAAAGAGATCGACTCGCTGCGCAAGGAGCTGAAGGCGGCGGAAACGCGCGCGGCGACGGCGGAAAGGCTGCTGGCAGAAGAGCGCGAGAAATTCCGAACGCTCGACGGCGAGCATACGCGGCTGGTCGCCGCCGTGAAAGGGGCCGACGCGGGCGAATCGACGGCGCGTCGGACGGCTGTGGACGTGAAGACGCTCTTGGACGAGGAGGATGAGGAGTCGGCTTCTCGTACGGATGTGACGGCGCGTGAGGTTGCGGCGCTGAAGGCCGAGGAGGCGGACGAGACGTCGGGCGGGCCGTCGCTGTTGCCGAAGCAAACGGCCGAGGACGTCGCGCGGCGTGCGGCGGCGCAGGCGCTGCATGACGAGGAGGCGCGCGCGGCGGCTGAGCGTGCGGCGGCGGAGAAGGCGCGGCGCCCGTTGACCTACGTCGTGCAGGAGGGCGACACGCTCTACAAGATTGCGCTGCGCTTCTACGGGCGCGTTTCGGCGTGGCGGCAGATTCGCGACGCGAACAAGGCGCTCATCTCGAACGATGGCCGCGTCCGCGCGGGCCAGACGATCACGCTGCCGTAAATGGCCGTTCATCTCTCCGAGATTCCGGCGAAACATGCCTACACGCGCTCGCACACGCCGTGGATTCTCGCGGACTACCGCAGCGCCTACGGCAAGCTCCTGCACTACATTTCAGGCGGCGGCATGAGCACGTTCGGGCGCACGGTGCATCAGGAGGAGGCGCGCTTCCGCCAGCGGCGGTTCCTGTTCATTGCCGCCATCCTCGGCGTCCTGTGGCTTGTCTTCTACGTTTTCTGAGTTTTGGAAAAAAGTTACGAAACCCCCTTGCGCGCACGAGGGAATTTTTGATATACTACACGCCATTGAGGGCTATTAGCTCAGTTGGTTAGAGCGCTTCCTTGACATGGAAGAGGTCAGTGGTTCGAATCCACTATAGCCCACC
>CAKURH010000046.1 GCA_934675625.1 uncultured Kiritimatiellota bacterium | reverse complement strand
CGTCGAGATCGCGGCGGCGAGGCGCGCGGCCATCTACCGCCTCACGTGGGCGAAGGCCGGCGAGGCGCACGTCCTCCTGAACCTCCCGTTCGGGCAGAACTGCCCGAAGACCTACGGCGCGACGTCCGCCGTCGAGGGGACGACGGGCGTTTCGGGCGCCCATTTCCGCAAGGGGTGGATTCCGGACCGTCTCCTCGCCTATGCGGTCGCGTTCGGGCGCCCGTGGAAGTCGATCCGCGAGCTGCCGCGCAAGGCCCCCGACGAGGCGCCGCGCTACGTGGCGACGTTCGACGTCGCGGCGGGCGGGACGCTGCTGATGAAGGTCGCCCTCTCCATGACGGGCGCGGACGGCGCGAAGGGGAACCTCGCCGCCGACATCCCCGGCTGGGACTTTGGCGCCGTGCGCGCGGCCGCCCGCGCCCGGTGGAACGAGATTTTCGCCCGCACGACCTGCGAGGGCACGGACGACCAGAGGCGGAACTGGTACACGGCCCTTTACCACCTCTACGGACAGCCGAACGACTACGCGGACGCCGACGGGCGCTTCTCGGCGGCGGACGGCAGGGTCTACGCCTCGCCCGACGGCACGTACCTGACGACGCTCTCGCTCTGGGACACGTTCCGCGCGGCCCAGCCGTGGTACACGCTCGCGGCGCCGGAGACCGTCGTCCCGGTCGTCAACTCGTTCCTCTCGCACTACCGGACGTTCGGACGCCTCCCCGTCATGAGCTACGGCGGCAAGAACGTCGACTGCATGGTCGGCAACCATGCCGTGCCCGTCATCGCCGACGCGTACCTGAAGGGCTTCCGGGGCTTCGACGCGGCGCTCGCGTTCGAGGCCGTCACGAACACGCTCACGGTCGCGCACCCCGGCAAGCCGAAGGAGAACTGGGACCTCTACGACCGCTACGGCTACTTCCCCTGCGACGTCATCAGGGGCGAGTCCGTCTCGCGGACGCTGGAGTGCGCCTACGACGACGCCTGCGCGGCGCGGTTCGCGGCGGCGCTCGGCCAGGCGGACGCGGCGGCGTTCTTCGCGAGGCGCGCGCAGAACTGGAAGAACGTCTTCGACCCGTCGATTGGCTTTGCGCGCGGCAAGACGACTCAGGGGAACTGGCGCACGCCGTTCGACCCCTACGCCTTCGGCCACGGCGCGGAGAACGACAACGACTTCACGGAGGGCAACGCCTTCCAGTACACGTGGCACGTCATGCAGGACGTCCCTGGCCTCGTCGCCGCGATGGGCGGACGCGAGAAGTTCGCCGAACGGCTGGATGCGCTCTTTCGGGCTTCGAGCCAGGTGGCGGGCGCGAACTGCGTGGTTGACATCTCCGGGATGATCGGGCAGTACGTGCACGGCAACGAGCCGAGCCACCACGTCATCTACCTCTACCCGCAGGTCGGGCATCCCGAAAAGGCGGCGGAGCGCATTCGCGAGGTCTTCGACACGCAGTACCACGTCGGGCCGGAGGGGCTCTGCGGGAATGACGACTGCGGACAGATGAGCGCGTGGTACGTCTTCTCGGCGATGGGGTTCTATCCGCTCAATCCCTGCGGCGGCGACTATGTCCTCGGCGCGCCGCAGCTGCCGCGCCTGACGTTGCGCCTCGTGGAAGGTAAGGTCTTTACGGTCGTCGCGAAGAACCTGTCGCGTGCAAACAAGTACGTGAAGTCGGTGACGCTCAATGGCCGCCCGATCACGGACGGAAAAATCAATCACGCCGACATCCTGAAGGGCGGCGATCTCGTGTTCGAGATGACAAGCGAGCGATAGTCGTGGGGAATGAGCGGAACTCCAGCGGCGACAGGCCGACGTACTTGCGGAAGACGCGCGTGAAGTAGTCCGGCGAGGCGAAGCCGCAGGCCGACGCGAGGTCCGTCAGCGTCTGGCCCTCCGGCCGCGCCAGGAGGGCTTTCGCCTTGTCGATGCGGCAGCGGTTCAGGTAGTCGATCGGCGTCGTGCCCGTCTCGGCGGCGAAGAGCGCGAACAGGCGCGTCCGCCCGTAGCCGGACAGCCGCACGAGATCGTCGATGGACAGCGGTTCGCCGCAGTGCGCGCAGATGTGCGCCCGAATCGTGTCGGCGACGCTTTCGGGGGGCGGGGGAAGGGGGCCCTTGTCCTGCAGGTCTCCGAACGTCTCGACCAGCAGGGCGCAGACGAGCGCCCGCAGGTGGGCCGCGCGTTCCGGACGGCCGTCGGCGCTTTCCCATGTCTCCGCCAGGCGGCAGATCTCCCGTGCGCGCGAGCCTGTCCGCTTGCGGAAGCGAACGGGGACGAGCGCGTGCTGCCTGAACGCCGCGAAGAGGCGCTTCAGTTCCGTGGTGCGGAAGACGGCCTGTCGCGTCGCGGCCTCGGTCGGTGCGCCGAACTGGATGCCGAGGCGGTTGGCCGGCGCGCCTTTGTCGTTGGCCGCCCGGTGGCGCTTGCGTGCGGGAATGATGAGGAAACTGCCGCCGGGAATCGTGCAGGTGCGCGCGTCGTGCGCGAACTCGTAGGTCAGCGCGCCCGAGAAGACGAAGTGGATCTCCAGCCCGTCGTGCGCATGCCAGCGGATGGTGTGCGTCGCGTGGTGCTTGAGCGTCGCGAGCTTCGAGACGAGCGGGAACGCGAGGTCTTTGCCGAACAGTTCTGCCATGGCCGCAATTATACCACAACTGCGGGCGGAGAATCGTTCAGCGGACGATTTTATCGCTTGAACCGCCGTCCCTTCCGGGAGTATAATGCACGGTGTCATGAAGATGAAAGGACTGTCGTTGGCCGGGGTGATTCCCCCGATGGTGACGCCGCTGAACGCGGACGGCTCGCTGGACGTCGCCGGAACCGGGCGGCTCGTCGAGCACATTCTCGCGGGCGAGGTGCAGGGGCTCTTCCTGCTCGGCACGACGGGCGAGGCGCCCGACCTGCCCTACGAGATCCGCCGCGAGCTGGTTCGCCGCGTCTGCGCGCAGGTCGCCGGGCGCGTCCCCGTGCTCGTCGGCATCACCGACACGGTCTTTGCCGAGTCGGTGCGGATGGCCGCGTTCGCCCAAGAGCAGGGCGCGTCCGCCGTCGTCGCCGCGCCGCCCTACTACTTCGCCGCCGGCCAGCCGGAGCTCGTGGACTACTACACGAAGCTCGCCGACGCCGTTCCGCTGCCGCTCTACCTCTACAACATGCCGTCGCAGGTCAAGGTGTCGATCGCGGTGCAGACGGTCGTCGCGTTGGCGCAGCATCCGAACGTCGCGGGGCTCAAGGACTCGTCCGGCAACATCGGCTACTTCAACGCCTGTCGCTACGCGCTCCGCGACCGGGCGGATTTCGCGATCCTGATGGGGCCGGAGGAGGCGATGGGCGAGGCCGTGCTGATGGGCGCGTCGGGCGGCGTCGCGGGCGGCGCGAACCTCTTTCCGCAGACGTTCGCCGACCTCTACGCGGCGGCCGTGGCGAAGGACGTCGACCGGGTGCGCGCGCTTCAGGCGCGCGTCATGCGGGTCTCGTCGCTCCTCTACGGCGTCGGCCACCACAACTCCAGCTTCGTGAAGGGCGTCAAGTGCGCGCTCGCGCTGATGGGCATCTGCTCGGATGCGCTGGCCGCGCCGCGCGCGCCGTTCAACGCGGCCGACCGTGCGCTCATCCGCGCGCGTCTCGTCGAACTGGGGGCGCTATGAGAGCGTTGGACCTCGCCATCCTGGCGCTCTATCTCGTGGGCGTCACCGTCTTCGGCTGCTCGTTCTACTTCCGCAAGTCGGCGAAGGGGGCGGACGGGTTCGTCGCGGGCGGCGGCCGCGTGCCGAGCTGGGCGATCGGCCTGTCGATCTTCGCGACGCTCGTCTCGTCGATCTCTTTCCTGGCGCTGCCCGCGAAGGCGTTCGCGACGAACTGGAACGCGCTCGTCTTCTCGTTCGCCGTGCCGCTCTGCGCCGTCGTCGCGGCGTTTGCGTTCGTGCCGCTCTACCGCAACCTCAATTCCGTTTCGGCCTACGCCTTTCTGGAGAAGCGGTTCGGCGCGTGGGCGCGCCTCTACGGGAGCGGCAGCTTCCTCGTCATGCAGACGGCGCGCTCGGGCGTGATCCTCTACCTGCTCGCGCTCCTCCTGAAGACGCTGTTCGGCTGGTCGATTCCGGCGACGATTCTCGTCGTGGGTCTCGCGACGTGCGTCTACTCGATGCTGGGCGGCGTCCTCGCCGTCATCTGGACGGACGCGATCCAGTCGGTTGTCCTCATCGCGGGAACCGTTCTCTGCATTGGCGTCCTGCTCGTCACGATGCCGGACGGCCTCGCGTCCGCCGCCGGGCGCATCTGGGCGGAGGGCAAGCTGTCGCTCGGCTCGTTCTCGCTTGCGGACTGGTCGGGCGAGACCTTCTGGGTCACGTTCGTCTACGCCGTCTTCGTCAACCTGCAGAACCTCGGCATCGACCAGAGCTACACGCAGCGCTACATCTCGGCGAAGAGCGTCCGGGACGCCGTGCGGAGCGTCTGCTTCGGCAGCTTCCTCTACCTGCCGGTGACGGCGTGTTTCGTCCTGATCGGCACGCTCCTCTGGGCCTACTACACGGGGCGGCCCGGCGCGCTGCCGGCCGAGGTCGCGGCGGTCAAGGACTCCGTCTTCCCCTATTTCATCGTCCACGCGCTTCCCGTGGGCGTGACGGGGCTGCTCGTCGCGGCCATCGTCGCGGCGGCGATGAGCACGGTCTCGACGACGCTCAACTCCGGCGCGACGGTGATTCTGGAGGACTGGTTTCGGCGCTATGTGCGGCGGGACGCCTCCGAGCGCGCCTGTGTCGCGACGCTCCGCGCCTCGACCGTTCTGCTCGGCCTCGCGTCGATTGCCGTCGCCTTCGCCGTCATCGGCGTGGAGTCGGCGCTCTCGACGTGGTGGATGCTGCAGGGCGTCCTCTCGGGCGGAATGCTCGGCCTCTTCCTGCTCGGCTGTGCGTCGAAGCGCGTCGGCTCGGTGGCGGCTGCCGTCGCGACCGTCCTCGGCATCTTGACGGTCGCGTGGGTCGTCTTCGGTCAGCGGACGCTCCACCCGAATCTCGCCATCGTCGTCGGCACGTCCGTCCTCTTCGCGTCCGGGCTTGCGCTGTCCTGTTTGAAGAAAGGAGCGGATTGTGGCCAAGACGTTAAATAATTCAGTGGACGATTTTCAGGACTTGCAGGGCCTTCCGGATTATGCTATCCTATCTCGCGTGATGATGAGTGCAAGCGAGAACGTGCGGCGAAAGGCCCGCTTGAACGGCGGAGCGACCGCGACTGCGTCAGGCGCGCGAGGCTGCGCCGAGACGTGTGCGCTTGGAATCAATACCCCCCCCCCCCCATCTTTTAGCTGACGCGCTTGTAGGCCCTCTCAGCGGGCGTTCCGGCGATGATGCGCGCGGCCTTTGGGCGGTGCGCGGCATGTGCTTTTCTTGAAACGGTAAAATTCACGAAAGGACAACAACGACGATGAAATTCAGGCTGAAGAAATGCGGTGCGCTTTTGGCGGCAGCCAGCGTGGCCGGCGTCTGTTCGGCGGCGAATCCCAATCGGGTCAAGCCTCTGGCGGACGACTTTGTGGAGGTGTTCCGTTCGCCGGATTCCAAGACGGTCTACTGCTATACGCCCGGCATCGCGCGACTGGACACCGGACGCTTGGTCGCAACCTGCGACTTTGGCGGACGGAATCTCCCGAAGGACGTGTGGGGTGGGCGCGTGGCCGTTTCCGATGACCGGGGCCGGACCTGGCGTCAGGCGGGCCGCTTTTCGATGTGTCACGCGCGCCCGTTTACGGCCGGCGGCCGGCTTTACATACTTGGGCATCGCGGAAACCTCGGCGTCTGCGTCTCGACGGACAGCGGCGAGACGTGGAGCGAGGTCAGTTGGCTGACGCAGGGCGAGAGCTGGCATCAGTCCGCCTGCAACGTCTGGTACGCAAGGGGGAACGTCTATCTCGTGATGGAGCGGCTCATACCGTCTCCCGACGGACGAAAGTTCGGCTGGAGCGTGAATCGCCTCGCGCCCGTCCTCATGCGGGCTAGGGAGACGGACGACCTCACGCAGCGGGACAGCTGGACATTTGCGGAGTCGTTCCACTTCGACTCCATCTTCGGGGGCAATCCGGATCCCGAGATCGACGGCGTCGGCATCCCCTGGTACACGGCCTTCACGAAGTGGAATGCCGCGAATCCACGTCCGAAGGACAGGCCCGCCGCCGCCATGCCGATTGGCTGGCTTGAGGCGAACGTCGTTCAGATGATGGATCCGAGCCATGTGTGGTTTGACCCGACCGGACATACCTTCCACCTGTTCCTGCGGGCGAACACGAGCGGCGTCGGCTATGCGGCTCTGGCGAAGGTGACGGAATGCCCGGACGGCACGATGAAGACGTCGCTGGAGCGCGCGCCGTCGGGCGTCAGGACGCTGTTCGTCCCGTTGCCGGGCGGACAGATGCGCTTTCATCTCCTGTGGGACGAAAAGACGCGGCTCTATTGGCTCCTCTCGACGCAGGCGACGGACACGATGTGCCGGTACGACAAGATGCCGAAAGGCCGCTACAACCTTCCTTATGA
Source organism: uncultured Kiritimatiellota bacterium (assembly GCA_934675625.1). GTDB lineage: Bacteria > Verrucomicrobiota > Kiritimatiellia > RFP12 > UBA1067 > UBA1067. The sequence continues at coordinate 22,850 of CAKURH010000046.1, read as the reverse complement.
CGAGCGCCAACGCCTCCAGCTCAGCTTCTCGAAGAACATGATGGACTGGTGCTTTGCCGGCATCGTCGCGCAGGGCAAGTCGATCGTCGAGTCGCGGCACTATGCGTCCATGGCGATCGACGGCGAAGACCTCGTCATCGTCTCCCGGTCGGGGGACAAGGACGCCCTGTCGCCCCATAACGGCAACGTGATCACGTTTCACCGCGTGACGGACTTCCGTTCGCTGGTCTACTGACCTGAAGGCAAAAGGAGACTTTTCCCATGGTGCATTCGCTTGTATTCTGTTTGTTTTCGGTTGCTGCGCTGCTGGTTGCGCGGGGCGAGACGCCGGCCGCGCCGCAGACGGTCGTGGGCGTGGTGAACTGGGACTGCTCATTGCCGTCCGACACCTGGCTCGGGCACTACGCGACAAGGTCGCTGAGTCCGGCGAAGTATCGATACGCGACGCCCTACTACGCGGACGTGGTGGGCCCGGACAAGATTGACTACCGCTGGCGTACCGTCGAGGAATACGAGCGCGAGATGCGATACGCGATTGATGCGGGCATCGACTACTTCGCCTACTGCTGGTATGGCGAACTGCGGGAAAAGGACGGCAAGGACTTCACGCCGGTGGCGGACGGCCCGGCGACGTGCAGCGACCGCCACGTGTGGGAACTCACGACCGCGCGCAGGCTGCACGCGGAGAGTCGGTTGCGCGACAAGCTGAAGATGTGCGCGATCCTCGTCGTGTCGCATCCCATCGCGGATGCGGAGTTCGAGTCGCTGGCGAGAACAATGAAGGAGCCGTGGTACCAGACGGCGTTGGGACGCCCGCTCGTCTATCTCTACGGCGGCAAGGGGCAGAACCAGAACGTGCTGCCGCGTCTGCGTGCCGCGTGCCGCAAGATGGGCGCGAAAAACCCCTATGCAGTGACGTTTGCCTGTTCGCGGTTTTCCGGTGACGGGGATGATGGCGTGCAGGCGATCGGCAAGTACACCGACGGCACGGGCGGAATCGACACGTTCGCGGAGCTGGCCGCGTACGGGCGGGCCGCCAATTCGCGGCGTGTGGCGACCGGCATGGACATGATTCCGACATTCACGCTTGGCTGGGACCCTTCGCCGCGAATCGACAACAATGTGCCGTGGTGCAGCTACGAGAAGGTGAACTACGCGCGCCCCGCGACGGAGGCGGAATGGCTGGAGGGGGCAAGGGCGTTCGCCGAGTGGGTCAAGGCAAATCGCGCGAGCTGCCCGACAGGGCACATCCTCTCCTTTGCCTGGAACGAATTCGAGGAAGGCGCCTGGATCTGTCCGACTTGGCGCCCGGACGGCAAGCCTGACACACGCCGCGTCCAGGCGTTTCGCAAGGTGGGCGAGCTGTGGCGGAAGATGCTGGACGAACCCGCACAAGACAGACGGCCCGCGTCCGCAAGGTGAGGGCGTAGCCGAGGGGAACGTGAGATTGACAAGGAAAATGCGCATAGTAAGCGCTTGACACGCAAAGAAAGGAATGAACCCATGACAACGAGAAAAGCGATTCGAGCGTTCGGCGCCTGGGCGGCGATGGGCGCGTTCGTGCAGACGGCTGATGCGGCCTTTTATTCGGCGGACTTCAAGGGCGGAAAAGACGCCCTCGGACGCTACTACTATGACGACCCTGCGAACTGGGGCGGGGGTTCGCCCGCGTTTGCCGGGAGCGCAACCGACCCGGGGCTTGGCCTGAACGCGGGTTCCCAATGGCTTGTGCTGACCAATGACTTCGTGTCGACCCGGATTGTCGTCCAGGCCTCGCATGCGAATCACGGCATAGACCTGGGCGGACGGACGCTGACATTGAAGGGCAGCATGCGCCATTACGCGGACAACAATAGCTTCGTCGTCTCAAACGGCACGCTCTGCATCCGGAATGACTATCGGGTTTCCAGCACCCAGAACGGCATGCCGCCGGCAACCAATGACGCGCTGATCGTTCGCGGGGCGGGTACGAGGCTGGTGGCGTCGTCGGTCAGCATTCCGCTGGGCACGAACATCGTGTTCAGGCTGGAGGACGGGGCGACGGCGCAGGCGGATCTCGCCTTTGGCGCTTCCGGCGACGTTGTCTTTGGCAGCCGGATGGCCTTTACGGGACAGGGGACTCGCCTTGAGCTGAATTCGCCCAAGTTGAGCGTCTTCAGGGGAAATGCCGCGAACTGCGGCAACCGGCTGGAAGTCGGGGAGGGGGCACGGCTGGACAACCTTTCCGAACTCTACGTGTCTGGCGTGAGCAATGCGGTTGCGCTTTCCGGTTCGGCCCTGACCAACGCCCCGCGACTCGCGATCCTCGGCGGCGTCGGCAATGCAATCGAGCTGGCAGACCTCGACTTGTCGGCGCAGGGCATTCCCCAGATGGACATCAGGGGCTCAACTGAAAGCCGCATGACCCTGGCGGGTTCGTCCCGCATCACCCGCTGCGAGGCGTTCGTCCCATTCGTGAACAGCACCAATTGCATCTTTGAGATTGCGGATGGCGCGCTGCTGGCCCGCACAAACGGCAATTTCATGACATCAACGGAAGATTCGGCGGATTCTGTCGGAAATGTCCTGCGCATCGTCGGCGTTGGGTCGAAGCTCCTGTATGACGCCTATGCCTACTGCGGGTTCAAGGGCGTCAGTTCGACCGTGCGCGTTGAAGACGGCGGCGTGCTCGAACACAGCGGACGGAACTCAGGCTCGCTTTACGTCGGCTACGCGGAAACGGGGTTCCACCGTCTCTTGGCTTCGGGTTTGGGTTCTCGCGTCAAGGTCGCGGCGATCTACGTCGCGGGGAACGGCGCATCCTTCTGCGAGGCGCGGATTTCCGAGGGTGCGGTCTGCGAATCCGATTTCTCCGTCATCGGATGGTGGAAGCGCGACCCGGCAGACGCCGCGTTCTCGGCAACGCCCGGCGGCACGAACGTGCTGGCCGTCACGTCGGGCAGCGTGTGGTCGACAAAGTGGCTGACGACGTCTGGTGTCGGGAATGCGCTGGCTGTCACGAACGCCAGCTTCGTCGCCACGGGCGCGCTGAGTTACGGCGGTCGGAAATACGCAATCGCCATTCCCGACCCGATCTTCGAGACGGCGAAGGCCCTTGCCAAGCTGAAGACGGTTCCGCGTGACACGCACATCTCGATCGGCGGCACGAATTCGGTCATTCGGTCGACGGATGCGGCTGGCAACATCCGTTTCGCCGGGAAGACCGATTTCGCGTTCGAGATCCCGGCAGAAGGCTATCTGCAAGTCCCGATCCAGTCGGCGGCCGACATCGAGATCGTCGACTGCGGGCCGATGCGCGTTTCGCTCCCGGACGGGTGGGCCACGGCGAATCCGGGCGCACAGGTCGTCTTGATGGAGGCGGCTGGCGCGTTGCGCGTCGATGCGCAGTCTCTGGCGGCGTTCAACAGCGCGCTCCCCGAGCGGACGCGCATCCGCGTCAAGGGCAAGCGGCTTGTCCTGTCGTCCCAGAAGGGGTGCTTGGTGCTGCTGCGGTGAGGACAGAAGTCCGCGCGGAAGACGGCTGACTTTACGCGTTGAGGCCTGTGGGCTTCGGGCGAAACTTTGGTATAATACGCGGCATGGAAAAGCTCGCGACAGACATCTACACGTTTGAGAAGCTCGTCAGGAACGGGTTCACGTACATCGACAAGACCGACCGGCTCTGGCCGCTCGTCAACCTGTCGATCGGCTCGCAGTTCTTCATCGCGCGGCCGCGCCGGTTCGGGAAGTCGCTCACCGTGTCCGTCCTCCAGGCGCTCTTCGAGGGGAAGCGCGACCTCTTCAAGGGGCTCTTCATCGAGCCGCGCTGGGACTGGTCGAAGACGTGGCCCGTCCTGCGCCTCGACCTGGGGAGCGTCCAGCCCGACTGCGCGGAAGACTTGGAGGGGCTCTTCACGAGCATGCTCGCCGACGAGGCGAAACGCAACGGCGTCGCGCTGCGGCGGGGCGAGTCTGCGCCGATTACGTTCAAGAACCTCATCAACGACCTTGCGGCGAAGGCGCCCGACGGGCAGATGGTGCTGCTCGTCGACGAGTACGACAAGCCGCTCCTGAAGAACCTCAACACGCCGAGCGTGATCCCGTTCCGCAACGCGCTCAAGTCGTTCTACTCCGTCGTCAAGACTTTGGAGGGAAAGCAGCGCTTCACCTTCATCACGGGCATCAGCAAGTTCTCGAAGGTCTCGATCTTCTCCGACCTCAACAACCTCAACGACATGACGATGGAGCTGAGCTGCGCGACGCTCTTCGGCTACACGCCCGAGGAGGTGTCGAAGAACCTGCCGGGGCTTCTCCACCGCTTCGCGGAGGCAAACGACCTCACGGACGCGCAGGGGCTGGCCGAAATCGAGCACTGGTACGACGGCTACCTGTTCCACCCGAAGGCCGAGCGGGTAATCAACCCCGTCTCGCTCGGCTGCTGCCTGAAGACGACGGAGCTGCGCAACTACTGGTCGACGACGGCGATGACGACGTTCCTGATGGACGAGCTGAGGCGCAGACCGCTCAATTTCGCGAAGGTGGACGTGGACGAGTCGGTGCTGGGCACCTACGAGCCGGACAAGGCCGACTTCACGACGCTCCTCTTCCAGACGGGCTACCTCACGATCCGAGGATTCCAGCAACGAGGGGCGGCGCGTCGCTACAGGCTCGACTTCCCGAACCTGGAGGTGGAGAACTCGTTCCTGCGGCAGGTCGTTCCGGCCTACACGGGGCAGGAGGAGAACCGCGCGAACGACATCCAGGCGGATGCGGTGGAAGCGCTCTACGACGGCGAGCCGGAGAAGTTCGTCGCGGCGCTGAAGCGGCTCTTTGCGAACATCCCCTACGACCTCACCGACCGGCAGAACGAGCAGATGTGGCAGACGATCGTGTACGTCATCCTGAAGATGATTGGCGTCGCGGCGGAGGCGGAGGTGAAGACGAACGCGGGGCGCATCGACATGACGCTTGAGACGCCGGAGCACGGCTACGTGATCGAGTTCAAGCTGGACAAGTCGGCGGCCGAGGCGATCGAGCAGATCAAGGCGAACCGCTACGCCGACAAGTTCGCCGGGAACGGCAAGACGCTGACGCTGATCGGCCTCGCATTCTCGAAGGAGAAGCGCACCATCGTCGATTCCGCCGTCGAGAAGCTGTGAAGACGATTTATCCCTGCGGGCGCGTTCATCGACTTCATGCTCGACGTCATCTTGCGGACGATCAAGGCGCGGGGCGTGCGGCAGGGTGGTAAGAAGGACGCGCAGCGCCTCCGTCGCATCGGCCCCGACAAGGGTGGCCGATGGGAAGTCGTTGTCAGCTGAAGGAAGAGGCACGACGTCGCGAACTGGACGATTCCGGTTAGCGTTTCGCCGTGATTCGTTTTGTTGGCGTAAAATTTTTACGAATTTTTGGCTCTATTGTCAAAAGATTTATGGTATAATGTCACTTGTCTTGAAAACACAGGAGTCAAACGAACATGAAAAAACGGCAAGCAAAGCTTGGAAGCCTCGCGCAGGGCGTCGGTCTGTTCGCGGCGGTGGCGGGGCTTTCCCTGATGTGTGCGGCCGCACGGGCTGCGGGTGCAGAGCCTGTGTGCGTGACGGTCTTGGGCGATGACGCGCAGGGGGCTGTCAAGCCGGTGAACGGCGTCGGGCAGCCGCCGATGATCGGGGCTCCGACGTCCTTCGACCTGATGCATTACCTGAAGGAGGCCGGAATCCCCTACGCGCGGTTGCACGATGTCGGAGGCCCCTACGGCGGCTTGCGCTACGTGGACATCCCGAATCTCTTTCGCGACTTCGCGGCGGACGAGACTCGGCCGGAGAACTACAGCTTCGCCTACACGGATGCGCTGATGAAGGCGCTCGTCGATAATGGCGTCGAGCCGTTCTTCCGGCTGGGCGTGACGATTGACAATCCCGTGACGGTGGGCTATCCCGGCTACTTCCTCGATCCGCCGAAGGACTTCGCGAAATGGGCGCGCATCTGCGAACACGTCATCCGCCATTACACCGAGGGCTGGGCGGACGGGTTTCGAATGAAGGTCTCCTACTGGGAGATCTGGAACGAGCCGGACAACGAGCCGGATCCGTCTCGGAATCCGATGTGGAACGGCTCCTTTTCGGAATACGTTCGCTTCTATGGTGTCGTGGCGTCGCATCTGAAAGCGAAGTTTCCGCATCTGAAGATCGGCGGCTATGGGAGCTGCGGCTTCTATGCCGGCGTCGGCGCTGCGCGGGCGGCGGCCGGGAACTCGTCGCCGCGCCTGGAGTATTTCGTCGACTGCGCGACAAACTTCCTGACGGCGGTTCGGTCGAACGGCTGGCCGCTGGACTTCTTCTCCTATCATTCCTATTCAAAGCCGTCCGAGGCGCTGAGGCAGGTTCGCTTTGCCGACCGTCTGTTGACGTCCTACGGGTTCACGCGCCAAAGGACCGAGCGGATTTTCAACGAGTGGCTGCCGTATGCGGGGCGCAAGAACCTCGGGACGGCGAAGTCGGCGGCCGCCATCGCGGCGATGCTGGTCGGGCTTCAGAACGGCCCCTGCGATCTCGCGTGCATCTATGACGCGCGCTGCGGCATCGGCGACTATTCGCCGCTGTTCAATCCGCTGACTTACGAGCCGCGCAAGGCCTATCAGGCTTTTGTGGCGTTCAACGAATTGCGGATGCGCGGCCATGCGGTTCGGACGGCAGTCTCTGCGGATCGGGCGAATCTGCACGTTGCGGCGGCCGCCGATGCGAAGGGCGCGGCCGTGCTGCTGGTCAATGACGGGGATGAGCCCCTGTCCGTTGAGGTCAAGGCGCCGGGGCTTGCGTTCACGGACGCCTCGGTGACCGATGCCGATCAGACGGATGCGCCGTTAGACCGCGTGAAGGTGCTTCCGCCTCAGTCCATTGTCCTCATGCGGTTGAAGCGCGAGGAATGAATGTCCTAAACCAAAAGGCACACACAAACCCAAAACAAAACCACAAGCACAAAAGAAACCTGGAGGTCAGATCATGATGAAAACAGATCGTTTCCGTATGAATTCATCCACTTTAGGGGGGGGGGGGGGGGCAAATTCCCCTGGAACGGTCTCCTCGCCGGAGCGGTATCCGTGGCGCTGACGCTGGGCGCCGTGGGCAGCGAAGACATTCATGACGGCGTGGTTGTCTGGCTGCGTGGCGACAGTGACGCCAATGGCGACGGGATCATTCAGGCGACGGAAGTCGTTGATGCGCGGTCGCCGGTCTTTTCGGAAGCCATCCGGCCGTATGGTTGGCTGGACGGGACGGTTTCGGAAACGGCCGGCGACTTCTGCTGGACAAATGACACCGTGACGGTTCCCTATACGAGACGCACGGTTCCCGGTGCGCGCAACTACGGCTTTCGGCAGCGTGTGCGCGAGGCGAACAACGGTTCGATGCCGAACACGATCGTGCTGTCGGAGACGGCGAGCCGAATCACGTCCTGCAGCTGGTCGTTCCATCTGCGGTTCAAGTGGGCGGGCGATTGCATCTCCCCCAAGACGAGCCAGCAATGGCTTGTCAATGCCGCGAGCGACGGTGCGTCGTCGGAGGGCCACGGGTTCAAGTGGAGCGTCCAGAACGACGGCAAGTTCGTCTGCTGGATTGGCAGCACGCCTTTCCTGAGCGGCGTGAGCGCGAACGCCGTGCAGATCGAGTCGAACAAGTGGACGGACGTGGTCTTCGTCTTCAATGATGGCGGCACGGTCGACCTCTCGCTCATGCAGGAGGGTGGCAGCTTCGTCGCCAAGTCCCTCACAAGCAGGGATGTCCTTTATCGTCCCTGCCCGACCGGTAGCTTTGTCATTGGCAATGAGTCAAAAGTTGAGAAGTGGGGATATTATGTCGATTCGGCCGCCTGTTTCAGCGCCTTTCGCGGACAGGTCAACCAGTTCGCCGTCTGGAACAGGGCCTTGTCGGCGGATGAGGTCAAGCGCGTGCTCGCGTGGCCGAACGAGGATCTCGTCCGTGCCGGTGTGGCCGACGGTTCGGCATCCGAGTTCGAGGGCGCGGAGCCTGTCGCCGAAGGGGCGCTCGACGCCGATGCGGGCTGGGGCGCTTTCGGCGGCGACATTCCGGCGGGTGCGTCCAAAAGCGTCGCCTTTGTCGTCCCGACGCGGTTTGACGGGTTGCCGCAGCTGTTGCGGTGGCGAGGCGCCTCCGATTCGGCGTCCGGGCTGCTGGAGCTCACGGCCAACGGAACGTCCGTGGGCGTCTTGGCGGCCGAACCGGATCGGTGGACGGTGTTCCTGATTCCCGGCGCGCATTTTGTCGCCGGCGAGACGACGACGCTGACGCTGACGCGCGTGGACGCGGGGACAGGCCCCTTGCGGACAGACGCGCTGGCGGTCGGCGGCTCGTGGCAGGAAGGCACGGTTTCGGGCAACCAGTGGGAAAACGGAAGCATCGACAAGACGCCGGTCGATTACTATGTGCCGGACGGGGACTTCGGGCATTTCAGGAACAAGGCCCAGCAAGGCTCCGGCATGCGCCTGAAGTTCGATGTCCCGGAATCCGTGGCGGGTTTCCACAAGTACGAGGTCGCGTTCAGCAGCGTCTTTGAGCAGGCGCGCGAAAACGTCAAGTTCGTGGCGTATGTCAACGGCGTCCAGGCCTACGCGGAGGAGCGGATCTCCGGCGGTTGGCAGAACCGTTCGTTCAAAGTTCCCCGGAACCTGCTGAAGGCGGGCGAGAACGAGCTTTACTTCGCCAACGAGGGCGATCCGAACGGCGCCGAGGGCTTCTTCAGCTTTGACTATGTGCAGATGCGCGTCGGCAAGAGGCAGAAGGGCATTTGCATCGTCATCCGCTGACGGGAGGAGACAGTATGGCGTTGTGGCATTCAATCTGTCTGGCAGGTCTGGCGGTCGGCTGTTCTCTCGAATCGCCGGCCGCGTTCAGGCCCGCGTTGCCCGTCTACCGCGAGACGGCGCTTTCACCCGCCTTGCGCGCGGAGATTCAGCGGGAGACGCCCGCGCGGCTGGCGGCGCTCAAGGCCCGCATGGGCGCACAATGGCGGCGTGTCAAGGCGGAGATCCCGCCGCAGGCGTTTCAGCATGTCCGCACCGTGAAGCGGATGGAAATCGCCGGCCGCCTGTTTGGCTTTGCGCAGCGCGAATGGGCGCGCGGCAACACGGACGGCTTGGCGTTCGCGTTCCTCGCGACGGAGGACCTGCGGCGCTTCTGCGACCTCTTCGATGACGAGCTGCGCTATTGGAAAGCCTATCCGCTGGCGCCCGGCGTCAGCCCGAAGGTGATTCGTGTCGCGGACTATGGCGCACGGGGCGACGGAAAGACGGACAACATTCCGGCGTTTGACGCGGCGATTGCGGCGGCGGCGACCTGCGGCGGCGCGCCCGTCGTCATCGAGATTCCCGAAGGGGAATTCCATTTCAATGCAGCGGAAGATCGCTTCCACGTCGAGCTGCGGAATCTCACGAACGTTGTCCTGCGCGGCGTCTCGCCGGAGAAGACGCGTCTTCGGTTCGACAACACGGAGCGGGGCGGCGTGTGCGTCTGGGGCGGCGCGAACGTCACGGTAGCGGATCTTGAGGTCGCCTCGACGGAGACGCCGTTCTTTCAGGGCGTCGTCGAGTCGTTTGACAAGGCGGAGGGCGTTGCCGTCGTCCGTCAGCACCCCGGCACGGTGCGCCCGGATGATCCGCGTTTCGTGCGGGGTGGCCGGTTCCAGTTCTGCCTCGGCATCTTTGGCCCGGATGGAAACGAGATTGTCGACAGCTGGCTGTCGATGTTCTATGACCGCCGCGCGGAAGACCTGGGGGACGGACGGTTCAGGATTGCGCTCATCCGGGATCACTACAACTACAGGCGTCCGCGCACGCGGCTGGAGCCGGGCTGGCAGGTCGTCATTCCGTTGCGGAAGGCCTTCTGCTCGAATGTCGAGACGGCGCGCGGGGCCTACATGTGCAATGTCGTCAACGTCTGGGTGCGGAACGGGCGTGGCAGCGCCGTCGGCTTCTGCTCGGAAGCGGCGTATTCGTCGGCGTGGCGTGTGCGGGTCTTCCCGTTTCCGGGGCTGCTCGCCGCGTCGGGCGCAGACGCCATCATGAACCATCGCGGCACGTTCATCGGCGAGAGCTCGTTCGACCACCTGAACGACGATGGCGGGAACTGCTATTCGCTCGGACGGCGCATCCGACGGATCGAGCGCGGCGACACGGCCGTCTCCGACTGGCTGCCGTGCAATTACGCGGTCGGCGATCCGATGCAGGTCGTGAGCGCGCAGACGGGCCAGTTCCTTTACCTGGGCCGCGTCAAGCGGGCGGGCGGCGCCCTGTCGCCGCGTGGCCTGCCGCACGAGACGCAGTTCGAGGATGCCTTGCCGGAGGGCATCCGCACGATTGCGTCCATCGCCAAGCCGCAGCCGACGGGCGAAGAGCGGTTCCTTCAGGCGGTGGCGGACGGCAAGGTTGACGGGGCGCGCGAGCCGGATGTTCTCTACCGTCCCTACATGTTCGGCGTGGGTCATGTCGTGTACAGGACGCGCTTTTCGTCGCTGCGCGGTTCGGGGGCGGTCTGCGCCTGTCCGAACGCGCTCTTCGAGGACGTGACCTACGAATACATGAATCGCGGCATCTCGCTCTCGTCGCTGGGCAACATGGAGGGGCCGGCCCCGTACAACGTCTGGGTCAGGAACTGCACCTTCCGGCGCTGCCTTGTCGGCATCGAGGGGCGGTGCATCCGGGGAATCGGCGGCAAGTTCCTCACGGCGCCGATTCGCGGCCTGACGGTGGAAGGCTGCCGGTTTGAAGATGTCGAAACGCCCTACATCGACGACAACGTCGGAGACGATGCGGCCGTTCAAGATGACCTCGTTTCAATCCCTGACAAGCAATCCGAGAAGCTATGAAAACACCTGTCGCGTTCCTGTCCTTGGCACTCCTTTCCGCCCTCGCCGCCGCCGGCGCGGACGTCCGCCGCGTCATCCTGCCGGAGCGGCTGTCGCGCGGCAACACGGGCGTCGAGCCGCTCTCGCCGATCGACCGCGCCGCGTGGCTCGCGCCGGCGGACGCATCCGTCCCGCCGGGCGGGCTGTTCCTGCGCTTCCGCCGCGCGTTCGAGGCGGACGGGACGGCGCCGCTCCGCTTCCACGTCTCGGCGGACGAGCGCTTCGTCCTGCTCCTCGACGGCGAGGTCGTCGCGCGCGGGCCGGACCGGGGCGACCCGAAGATGTGGTTCTTCCAGAGCTACGAGGCGGGCCTCGCGCCGGGGCGGCACGTCCTCGAGGCCGTCGTCTGGAAGCTGAACCCCGGGCAGGCCCCGAACGCGCAGCTCTCGTGGCGGCTCGGCTTCGCGCTTGCCGCCGAGGGCGCCTACGACGCCGCGCTGACGACGGGCCGGGCCGCGTGGGAGGTCGGGCGGCTCGTCGGCACGCGGATGACGCGCGACAAGTACCCGACGGGGCCCGTCGGCGCGCAATGCGAGGTCGTGGGGGCGGGCCTCCTTGCGGAGGAGCCGGTGCGGTGGGAGCGCCCGATCGTCGTGCGCGGGCCAGTCGTCGCGAACGCCGCGCGCTCGCGGCGCGTCCCCGGTTGGCTCCTCTACCCCTCGCAGCTCCCCGCGCAGCTCGCGCGACCCGTCCGCCCCGGCGCCTTCGTGGCCGCCGACGGGCAGGCGTTCGACACGAACGGCGTCTGGTCGGCGGTCGCACGCGACGTCTGCTCGAACGGCTGGTATCGCGCGTCCGCCGCCGCGCATCCCGCCGTGCCGCGCGCGGACGCGCTTCTGCGCGAGGGGTGTCCGCTGACGGTGCCGCCGCGCACGCGGCTGCGCCTCCTCTGGGATCTCGGCGACTACTTCTGCGCCTACCCGGAGCTCGCCGTCTCGGGCGGCGCGGGCGCGCGCCTCGCCTGGGGCTGGGCGGAGTCCCTCTACACGGGCGACGCCTTCGACTGGCGCACCGTCGTCGAGGGCAAGGAGCGCAAGGGGCCGACGAGCCGCGCGAAATGGTCGGACAAGTACTTCTACGGCGTCACGGACGTCTTCCGCCCCGACGGCCGCGCGGGCGCGCGCTTCACGGTGCCGTGGTGGCGGTGCGGCCGCTGGTGCCAGCTGGAGGTCGAGACGGCGGACGCGCCGCTGACGCTCGACGCGCTGTCCCTGACGGAGACGCGCTACCCGCTGGAGCCGGAGGGCTACTTCCGGTGCGACGACCCGACGGTCGCGGACGTCTGGCGGCTCTGCGTGCGTGGGCTCCAGATGTGCGCGCACGAGATGCACTTCGACTGCCCGTACTACGAGCAGCAGATGTACGGCGGCGACACGCGCATCCAGATGCTCGTCACGGACGCCCTGACGTCCGACGACCGGCTGATGCGGCAGTCGTTCCGCCTCTTCGAGGTCTCGCAGCGCGACAGCGGCGCGGTCTCGATGAACTACCCGACGACGTGGCTGCAGGAGTCCTCGACGTTCTCGCTCTACTGGGCGATGATGCTCGGCGACTACGCGCGGTGGCACGGCAATGCGCCGTGGCTGCGCGCGCGGATGCCGGCCGTGCGCCGCTGGCTCTTCGCCGTCGAGGAGGCCGTCGGCGCGGACGGCCTCGTGCGCGGCCTGCCGGGGTGGAACTTCGTCGACTGGGTGCCCGCGTGGAAGGCCGGCGTGCCGCCGGGCGGCGAACCGGGCGGCGCGGGCTCGTCCGTCCACAGCCTCCTCTGCCTCCTCGCGCTGCGGCAGGCGGTCGCGGCCGAGACGGCGCTCGGCGAGGCGGAGCTTGCCGCGCGCTGGGAACGTCGTGCGGACGCCCTCGCGGCGGCGATCGCTCGGACGTTCTGGAGCGAGGCGCGCGGGATGCTCGCCGACACGCCCGCGCGGGACGCGTTCTCCGAGCACGCGCAGAGCCTCGCGCTCCTCGCGGATGCGCTGGACGCGCCGCGCGCGGCCCGCGCGCTGGAGGGGCTCGTCACGGCGCCGGACCTCGCGCGCTGCACCGTCTCGTTCTCGCACTATCTCTTCGGCGCGCTCGTGCGCGGCGGGCGGACGGACGTCCTCCTGAAGCGGCTCGACCTTTGGCGAGGCATGGCGGCGCAGGGCCTGAAGACGCCGCTGGAGGGGCCGGGCGACGCGCGCAGCGACTGCCACGCCTGGGGCTCGCACCCGGCGTACCACCTGCTGACGGGCGTCGCGGGCGTCCGGCCCGACGCGTCGGGGTTCGCGCGCGTGCGCGTCGCGCCGCAGCCGGGCGGGCTGAAGCGGATCGAGGCGGGCGTGCCGTCGCCGAGGGGGCTCGTGCGGGTCGACCTGCGCTTCGACGGCGAGGCGGTGTCCGGCACGGTGACGTTGCCGGAGGGGCTTCCGGGCACGTTCGCCTGGCAGGGCGCCGAAACGCCGCTCACGGGCGGCGTGAACGTCGTCGGCGACTGACTGCACGACCGAGGGCCAGACCCCAGTGGTAGGGTTTGAGTGGTAGGGTTGACGGAAGTCGGCGGAGATTTTGTCGCTTGATCATGGGGACAGGCCCTCTATTCGGCGGGGGCTGTCCCCAATTTGCTGTGCAGGGCGCGCCAGTCGCGCATGGACAAGCCGGTCGTGCGCTTGAAGAGGTTCTTCAGGGCGTTCTCGTTCGTGAAGCCGCAGAGTTCCGTGACCTGTGCGATGGAGGCCGTCGTCTGGACAAGCAACCGCTTGACTTCGTCCAGCTTCCGCCGGGTGATGAGCGCGCCGACCGTGCCCTTGCCGGACTCGTGAAACCGCAGGTCGAGCAGCTGCCGCGAGACGTGGAGATGACGTGCGACGTCCTGTGGCGTAATGCCCCGTGTCGCATGGGCGTTGACGAACTCCCGCGCGCGGTCGATTAGCGCCTGAGCGGAGAGAAGCCGTGCGGTCGATGCGCGCGGAATGACGCGCTTGACGTCGATTTCGACATGGCGCGTCGAGAGCGGCGTGCGCGCGCGCATCATCTTGTCGAGGAAGCGGGCGGCCGCCTGACCCTCGGCGAAGAAGTCCGGCTCGATGGAGGAGATGTTCGGACGGACGCTCGTGCAGACGAAGGGGTCGTTGTCGACGCCGAGCACCGAGAGGTCTTGGGGAACCTTGAACTTCAGCTCTTCCGCTGCCGCAAGGACGTCCGCCGCGCGGGCGTCGTTCGCGGCGAGGACGGCCGCAGGGCGTTCGAGCTGCGCGAGAAAGGCGACGATTTTCCGATGGTCGTCGGTTGTCTCGGTCGGCGGCAGGACGTGGATCGTGTGCGGCGTCCGCTTCGCGAAGGCCTGTTCGCGCAGGGTGGACCACCCGATGCGCGAACGGTTGTGGACGAAGGCGAACGAGGCGAACCGTCCGGCCTCCGAGAAGTGCCGGAGCGCCTTGCGCGCGATGTCGGACGGGTTGTCATGGATGACGACGAGGTTCTTCTTGCGGCTTCGGAGTTCGGGGGGATCCAGCCCCAGGACGCACAGCGGGCAGCTGAGCGCGGCGAGGCGCCGGAAGATCGCGGCGTCGTGGGCGATCGAGACGAGGGCGCCGTCCAGCCCGCGCGCCTCGGCGGCCTCAAGGGCCGCAACGGACAGCTCGTCCTGCGTGCGCAGAAGCTGGATGTCCCATTCGTTCTGCGCGCCGAGGTGGGAGAGCAGCCCCGCGAGCTTCTGCTGGCTGGCGGTCTCGAACAGGCGCAGTGCGACGAGGATGCGGAAACGTCGCTGTCCGCCTGACGCGCGAAGGGCTCTCTTGGGGTTCATGGGCCGTGAGTATAGCATAAAGCGTCCGCCGCCTCAAGGCGCAAGGACCGCTGGGTTCGCCTGCGCGACAGGAGGGCCTGATAGAACGGCTCGCTGCGGGCAGCAGACCGCTCCGAGGTTTTTCGCGGGCGCCCGCCGACAGGCCATCGCCGAGGTGAACCGAGCGCGCGTCTTTTGCTCTCGCCCGAATCCATTGAGGCGAATCGGCGCGTCGCCCGGCCCGTCGGCCCGCGAAAAACTCTTCGCGGCTCTGCCCTCCGCTCGCCGCGCTCGCCTTGCTCGCGGCGTTCCCCTCAGCGCCTGTTTCACGCAGAGCTGTAGTGTTCGCAGATCCTTGCGAAGCGGCGGCGCACGCCGTATTTGGCCCGGAGGAGCCGACAGTCGCACGAGAGGATCACAGGGATCGCCTGTCGCCTCGGTGTTCTCGCTTGCGGAAGTGCATTTTGCCGAGGGGAATGCCTTGTCACGTTCGATTGACTGACGTGTGGCGACAGGTGCGATTCTCGGAGCGACGGTTCGGGCGATTTGTCGGACCGATGGGCCAAAGAGACGCCCGCCTGTCGCGCAGACGGCGGAAATATTAGGCGTAAAGTGAGATAAATAGTAGAGTTAAAATGAGGTATTCGGCGCGTGGAAATGATATACTTCCCGCCGTGATGAAAGGAAGGTCATTTTTGTCGTGCCCCAGTGGCGCCATTTCGCTCTTGTGCCGGCCGGCTTCGGTTGACGAAGCCGTTGCGCTGGCGCGGACGGCTTTGGACGCCGGGGCGGACGGCGTGACGGTCGAACTCAACCGCTTCCCCGTCGCCGCGCGGACGCTCGCGGGCTTTCGCGAGATCGTCTCGTCCGTACCGCTGCCGTTCATGTTCACGGACTACCGTGAGGATGAGTTCCTGGGCGCGGACGACGAGGCGCGCATGGCCTCGCTCCTGACGGCGGCCGAGGCGGGCGCGGAATTCGTGGACGTCATGGCCGACCTCTACTGTCCGTCGCCCCTGCAGATTGCGACGGACGAAGCGGCTGTCGCGCGCCAGCGCGCGGTAATCGGCGAAGTCCACCGCTTGGGCGCGAAGGTGATTCTGTCGTCGCACATCCTCGACCGCGCGCGCACGGCGGACGAAATCGTCGCGCAGCTGCAGATGGAAGCGGCGCGCGGTGCGGATGTCGTCAAGCTCGTCACGATGATGGATACGTCCGAGGCGTTTGTCGAGGGCGTGCGGGCGATGACGCGGCTGCGCACGGAAATGAAAACGCCGTGGGTCTTTCTCGCCGGCGGCCAGTACGGGCGGATGCAGCGTTTTTTGGGGCCGCACTTCGGCTGTGCCATTGAATTCGCCGTCCATGACTATCTCGCGGGAACGCCCTACAACCAGCCGACGATTCGCAACTTCAAGAAGGCTGCCGCCGCCATCGCGTGGCAGATGCCGGACGATGTGGCGTAGGAAGGGCGCAAGATGAAGAGGGTCGATTACAAATGGACTCTGTTGGCGCTCGTATCCGCCGCGTATTTCCTCGCGCAGGGGACGCGCAACGTCTACGGGGCGGTTCTGCCTGCGATTGGCGCTGACCTGCGGCTCTCGCCGGCGGCGCAGGGCGCCGTGGCGACGGCGTTCTTCGCGACCTTCGGACTGATGGTGCCGGTTGCGGGCTTCTTCGCCGACTTCTTCCGGCGCAAATGGACGATTGTCATCGGCATGGCCGTCTTTTCCGCCGCCGTGTTGGCGACGGGCTTTGCCGAGGGCTTCCTTCTCCTGTTCGTCGCCTACGGCATCGTCAACGCGCTCGGCCAGTCGCTGATGCCGCCGTCGAACTCCTCGCTGATCGGCCAGCTTCACGTGGAGACGCGTTCGCGTGCCTTTGCCGTCTACCAGACGACGTTCTACATCGGCATCGTCGTTTGCGCGTGCCTGGGCGGCACGCTGACGGGCTTGGCGCCCGGCGGCTGGCGCTGGGCGTTCAAGGGGCTGGGCGCGCTCGGTCTCGTGTGGGCGCTTGTCCTCGCGAAATTCCTGCGCGACACGCCGCAGCCGGTCGCGTCGCACCCTTCAATCCGGGCGGCCGTCAGTGGCTTTTTCGGCAAGCCGACGGCACTGCTCCTGATGCTGGCGCTCGGCCTTTATTTCTATGCGACGAACAGTTTCAAGACATGGGCGGTGACGTTCATGGAAAAGACGATGGCCTTGGATCATGCCGCCGCCTCGTTCAACGGCACGTTCTGGTTCTACCTCGGCGCGATCTCCGGCGTGGTGCTGGCGGGCGTCGTTTCCGATCGCCTGCGCGCGCGGCGTCCGGGCGTGCGGCTGGAGACGAACTTTGTGGGACTTCTGCTGACGATTCCGTTTGTCCTGATTGCGGCGTTCACGGGGAATCTCGTGATCCTGTGCGGTGCGGTTTTCGCCTTTGGCTTTGCGACAGGCGTCTACGACTCCAATCTTTACGCCTCGCTTCTGGATGTCGTCAATCCGCGCTACCGTGCCTTTTCGGTCGGGCTTTTTGGCTGCGGCGGCTGCCTGCTGGGGGCGCCGGGGCCGCTCGTGCAGGGCTGGATGATCAACCGTTTCGGCGACCGTGCCTCGATGGCCGCGCTCGCGCTCTTCACCCTTGCGGCGGCGCTCGTCGTTCTGCTGGCAAGGCTTGTCACATTCAACCGCGACCGTGTCTCGGGCGAGTTTCACGCAGAGGCGCGGAGCCCGCAGAGCGGAGCGACGAAGATCTGCGAACTCAGCGGCCCTGCGCGAGACAAAGACCACGGAAGGGGAGGAAGCGCCCTTCGGGCGGCACGGAAAGGGCTGGGGAAATGAGACCTTCGGTTCGTTCAGCCGCTTCTATTCCCGCGTTCCGGTTCTGTTTCACGCAGAGTCCGCAGAGCCGTTTGGGGGACAGCCCATCTCATATGGCTTGGCATCTGCCGGTTTGCCGTGCAAAGCGATTTCTTCGCCAACCGCTTTCCGTGCCGGGCGGAGCCCGCTTCTTCCCTTTCCGTGGTGAAAACTCAAACGTCTGACAGCAACAGCAAGAAAGGATCATCGACATGAAAGCCATGTGTCTTGAAAACAAGGAATTCGTCTGGAAGGACGTGCCCGACCCCGTGTGCCACGCCGAGTTCGACGTGAAGATCGCCGTCCGGGCCTGCGCCCTCAACCGCGCCGACCTCATGCAGCGACAGGGCATCTACGCGCCGCCGGAGGGCTGGCCGCTCTGGCCCGGCCTCGAATGCGCGGGCGTCGTCCTCGAGGCCCCGCCGAACGGGCGCTTCAGGCCCGGCGACAAGGTCTGCGCGCTCCTCGGGGGCGGCGGCTACGCCGAGCAGGTCGTCGTGCCGGAGGGCATGGTCATGCCGCTCCCGAAGGGCTTCGGCTACGCCGAGGCGGCGGGCATCCCGGAGGTCTACGCGACCGCCTACCTCAACCTGAAGCTCGTCGGCGAGATCCAGCCGGGCAAGACGTTCTTCATCAACGGCGGCGAGGGCGGGCTCGGCCTCGCGTCCATCCAGCTCGCGAAGCACGTCTTCGGCGCGAGGGTTGTCGCGCAGGTCGCCTCGGACGCGAACGGCGCGTTCTGCCGCGAAGTCGGCGCGGACGTGACGGTGAACCGCTTCGCGGACGACCTCGTGGCCGCGCTCGCGGCGAATCCGCCGGACGTCGCGATCGACCCGGTGGGCGGCCCGCTCATGGGCAAGTGCATCGCGACGATGCCGTACCGCGGGCGCTGGATCTCGCTCGCCTCGATGGCGGGGCCGGAGACGACGCTCGACGTGAACCTGCTCTGGCGGAAGAACCTGCGCGTCATCGGCTCGACGCTGCGCAGCCGCACCCCTGCCGAGAAGGCGGCGATCCTCGCGGGGCTCGTCCGCGACGTGTGGCCCGCGTTCGAGGCGCGGCAGTTCGCGCCGTTCATCCATAAGGTTCTGCCGATCACCGCCGCCGCCGAGGCCCACGCGATCCTGGAGCGCGGCGAGAATCGCGGCAAGGTTGTGTTGGAGGTCGCGTGATGGACTCAAACATTTGCACATTTGACGGTCGCGTGGCGTTCGTGACGGGCGCGGCGGGCAACATCGGCTTCGCCGTCTGCCGCCGGTTGGCGGCGCACGGCGTTCGGATTGCGGCTTGCGATCTCTCGGCGGAACGTGTCGCCGAGCGCGTCGCGCCACTTGTCGCCGAGGGGGCGGATATCCGCGCCTACGCGATGGACGTCACAGTGCGCGACAGCGTCTTCGCCGCCGTGCGGACGGCGGTGGCCGACTTCGGCCGAATCGACATTCTCGTCAACAACGCGGGCGTCTGGGAGCATCGTGACGTGAAGGGCCGTCAGCGGTTCGAGGAGATGGCGCCGATTGAGTGGAAGCGGCTCCTTGACATTGACGTGGATGGCGTTTTCCATGTCACGCAAGCCGTTCTGCCGGACATGCTGAAGCGTGGCTACGGGCGCATCGTCATCCTGACGTCCATCGCCGGTGAGGCGGGGCTTCCCGGCTATGCCGACTACGCGACGGCCAAGGCGGGGCTGATCATGCTGACGAAGACGCTTGCGATGGAAAACGCGAAGCGGGGCATTACCGTCAACTGCGTCTCGCCCGGCATGGTGGCCGTCGGCGAGGTCAAGCCGACGCCCGGCACATGGATCGGACGCGAGGGCTCGGCGGACGAAATGGCGCGCGCCATCGTCTTCCTGACGGCGGACGAATCGGGCTTCATCACGGGTGTTGACATCCCTGTCGAGGGCGGACGCATCCTCGGCCCGCATAACTGCGATATGTAACGAGATCAGAAAGGAGAAACTGAAATGATTTTGAATCGGCAGAGGATTGCATTCTTTACGGTGGCGGTGGCGGTTTCCGTTGCGCAGGGCATCGACAAGTCAGTCATGTCCGACAAGTATTGGGCAATCTGGAACGACGCGGAACAGGCACGGATTGACGCGGATATCGAGAAGAACCGCAAGGCGGATGCCTCGGTCGAGATCGCCGCGCCGTCCGGCACGGTCGTGAAGGTCGAGCAGCTGACGCATGACTTCCGCTTCGGCGCGCACATCTTCAACTTCAACCAGCTCGGCAAGACCGCCTACAACGATGCCTATAAGGCGAGCTACGGGAAGGGCGGGCTTTTCAATCAGGCGACCGTCTCGTTCTACTGGATCGACCACGAGCCGACGCCGGGGGCGTTCCGCTTCGACGGGAACTATCGCGAAGAGGAACGCTACTGGAACGGGCTCACGCGCGACGAGGCGATGGCCGACCGCTATTGGCGGCGTCCCGCGTCCGCCCCGGTCATCGACTTCCTCAAGGCGAAGGATGTCGCCGTTCACGGACACATCCTCATTTGGGGCAACGCGAAGCCCTATTGGATCTACGACTGGTACTGTCCCGAAAACGAGAAGCGCGTCTTTGACGAAATCGGCATTCCGCGTCATTCGACGGATTACGGTTGGGAGCCGTGCGGACAGGGTTGGAACATGGGGTACATGGGCCGCGCCGCGCGCGCGTGGCGTGAGCGGTATAAGGCGCTCGACGAACGCGCACTCGAACGGAAGTCGCCTGTCTATGCGGCAAACCTGCGGCGGCTCTTCCGCAAGCGCGTCGCCGATGTCGCGGCGCGGTTCGGCGAAGTCGTGGACAGCTGGGACGTCGTGAATGAAAGTTCGATGGACTGGGCGCGCTACCGCAAGTCCCGCACGGGGCTTGGCTATTGGTTCAGCATGTACGGCCTCATGCCGGGGGACTATCCGCTCCACGCGTTGTTGGACGCGAAGGAGAAGATCGCGTCGTCCGCAAAGTTTGCGATCAACGACTTCAACATTTCGCCCGATTTCCTCGCACAGGTGCGCGACTTGGAGCAGGAGGGGGCGCGCATCGATCTCGTCGGCTGCCAGATGCACATCTTCAACACGAACGCCTGTCATCGCCTCGCGCAGGGTGCGACGGACGTGAACTGGGTCGGGTCGCCGCAGATTATCCGCGAACGCCTCGACCTGATGGCGAAGACCGGCAAGCCGCTACACGTCTCGGAAGTGACGATCGCCGCGCCGGGCGTGGACGACACGTCGCGCAAGATTCAGGCTGTGCTCGTGCGGAACATTTACCGCGCGTGGTTCGCGCATCCGAAGACGATGGGCATCACGTGGTGGAACACGGTGGACGGCGCGGGCGTGGCGGGCGAGCCGCTCGTCTCGGGCCTCTTCACGCGCGAGATGGAGAAGAAGCCCGCCTACGACGCGCTCGACGAGCTCATCAACCGCGAGTGGCGCACGAATCTGTCCGTCGCGGCGGACGCGAACGGCACGGTCGCGTTCCGGGGCTTCCGCGGCCGCTACCGCCTTTCCTGGACGGGCGCGGACGGCAAAACGGCGACGAAGCTCGTTGAGGTGAAATAACAAAAAGACAAAAGGAACCCGATATGAAGTCTCTTCTCATGGCACTTGTGCTCGGTGCACTGGCCGCTCCTCTTCCGGCGG
This sequence comes from uncultured Kiritimatiellota bacterium, assembly GCA_934675625.1. Lineage (GTDB taxonomy): Bacteria > Verrucomicrobiota > Kiritimatiellia > RFP12 > UBA1067 > UBA1067. The sequence continues at coordinate 1,720 of CAKURH010000046.1, read as the reverse complement.
CGATGCGCCCGACGCCCGACTACCTCAAGCGCGCGACCGTCTACCAGATTGTCTTGCGCAACTTCACGCGCGATGGGAACTTCAGGGCCGCGACGAAGATGCTTGAACATGTCCGTTCGCTCGGTGTCGATGTCGTCTACCTGACGCCGTTCGTAGAGGCTGACCGCGACACGGACCGCACGGGATGGTCACGCCGTCAGCGCGGGAGCGGCTTCGACGCCCCGAAGAACCCCTACCGCATCTCGGACTACGACAAGATCGACCCCGAATACGGCACGGACGCTGACTTCAAGGCGTTCAACGACCGCGCCCACGCCCTTGGCATGAAGGTCTACATGGATCTCGTCTACCTGCACTGCGGCCCGAACAACGTGCTGAAGGACAAGTTCCCCGACGCCTTCCTGCGAAATCCCGACGGTACGGTGAAGACGACCTATTGGAAATTCCCCTACGTGAACTTCGCGTCGAAGGGCGTGCGGAAGTACCTGATCGACTCGATGCTCCACTGGATGCGCCTCGGCTGCGACGGCTTCCGCTGCGACGTCGGCGACGATGTGCCGATCGACTTCTGGGTGGAGGCCGTCTCGACGTGCCAGAAGGTGAACCCCGACCTTGTGATGATCAACGAGGGCACGAAGGCCGAATGGCTGGAGAAGGCGTTTGACGCCTGCTACGCCTGGCCGTGGAGCTTCACGGTGCGGAACGCGCTCTTGCCCGGCAACCCCACGTACGGCCATGTGAAGGGCGAATCCCTGCCTGAGCAGATGGAGCGTGTGCGCGCCTACGAGGAGAAGATTCCGGAGGGTGCGCTGATGTTCTGCTTCCTCGACAATCACGACACGGCGGCGGACGACGGAGATCGGCGTTTCGACCGCGTGCTGCCCGTCGAGGCCGGCAACGCCGGATTCGTGTTGACGTTCCTGCGCAAGGGCCTTCCGCTTGTCTACAACGGAAACGAGATTGCGGACAACGCGCGTAACTCGACCCTCGCGCCGGTTGAGCATCCGATGCGCGCAGCATGGACGGTGGACTGGGCGCGGGCACTGCAGTCGGATGGGCAGAAGCGCCTCGCGCTCATTCGCAAGCTCGCGAAGATGCGCCACAACGATCCGATTTGGTGCGACGGCTCGATGGAATGGGTAACGGATGGCGAGAGAAACGGCATCGTCGCGTTCATCCGCGCCCTCGGCGACCGCCGCGTGCTCGTTGCGGCGAACCTGACGGACAAAACGGCGGACGGCGGCGCGCGGATCGGCTCGCTCGAACCCTACGCATTTCTTGTCCGCGAGCTTTGAGAAGAAAAGGGGCTTGTCCGATGAATATGACGCGAAGGGTTTTCCTGGGCGAGTGCGTCGCCCGCACGGGCGACCAGATGAAAGGCTCCGAGGGGCGTCGCCATCTGCTGGAGCTGATGACCGGCACATGCTGAAACGATTGGAAGAAGGGAACTGAAAGATGAAGGAAATTGCGTTTAACGGCAAGGTCGTGGTCGTGACGGGTGCGGCGTCCGGCATGGGGCTTCTCGCCGCGCAGGAGTTCGCCGCGCGCGGCGCGGCAGTCGTGATGTGCGATCGTGACGAAGCAAAGCTTCGTCACGAGGTTGAGAGGCTGAGAAGCGGAGAGGTTGAGAGGGGGATGGGCCTCGGCCAGGTCGTGGCGTGCCCCGGCGACGTGCGGAACTTCGACGATGCGCTTGCGGCGGCGGCGAAGGCGGACGGGC
>CAKURH010000045.1 GCA_934675625.1 uncultured Kiritimatiellota bacterium | reverse complement strand
ACTGTACGTCGACTTCTTTACAGTAATGATTCCTTTCATTCATTTAGTTCAACCGAGTTTTGCTCGGCGTACCAGACACCTACCGGTTCACAGCCCCGGCTTTTTCGCGAAGAGGCGATCCGCCACAAGGGCGATTGCACCGTCGCCTGTCACGTTCGCCGCCGGGCCGTAGCCGTCGAGCGCCATGTAGAATGCCATCACGATCGAGATCTGCTCCGGCGTGAAGCCGAGGATGGACTCGATGAAGCCGAGTGACGCCATCAGCACGCCGCACATCACGCCCGGCGCGGCAACGGCGGCAATCGCGAACATGAGCGCGAAGTGGAAGAACTGCGCGAACGAGACGTCAAGCCCGAAGATGAGGATCACCGCCAGCGCGCTCGTGATGAGCTTGATTGCACTGCCGACCATGTGGACATTCGCGCAGAGCGGCACGACGAAGTTGCGCATGTCCTTCGAGACGCCCATCTTTCCGCAACATTCGATCGTCACGGGAATCACCGCCGAGGAAGACGCGATGGAGAGCGCCGTCAGGTAGGCCGGACACATGTTCCAAAGACAGGCGAGCGGATTCCGCCGCGCGATGAGTCCGGCGATTGAATAGAGGATGACGAGGAAGACAATCGTCAGCGCCCACCCCGTGCCGATGACCTTGAGCATCGTTCCGGCCATCGCGCCGATCTTGCCGGACGCCGTCATCTCGCAGATCATCGTCAGGATATAGATCGGGAGGCCGGGGATGATCACTCTCATAATCGTCAGCTTGACGACTTCGCCGAATTCCTCGAAGCCGCGCTTCAGCGCCGACGCGCCCGTGACAATCACGCCGACGCCGACCATGAACGCGAGCGCCAGCGCAGTCAGCACGTCACACACGGGCGGAATCTTGAGATCGACATACGGCAGGATCTCCAAACCCTTCGCGGTCGCGGCAATCGCCCCCTTCGACACGTAGAACGGCAGGAGGCTTCCAGCCGTGAAGTATGCGAAGAGCGCCGCCGCGCACGTCGAGAGGTACGAGAGGGCCATCACCGTCAGGAGAAGTCGGCCCGCGCCCTTGCCCGCATCCGCGATGGCCGGCGTGACGAGACCGAGAATCAGCAGCGGCACGATGAACTTGAGGATCTGCGCGAAAAGGACGTTGAACGTCTTGAGGACGCGCAGACCCACCGCGCCGAATCCGCCGAGGTGCGCGAGCGCGAAGCCCAGCGCGACGCCGCCGAGAATGGCCAGGACAATCCGGCCAAACATGCCGATCTTGATTTTCCGCATGGCTCAGAAGCGGATGGAGAACGCGAAGTAGCGGTTGCCCGTCGGGTCGTCGCCCGCCGACTCGTAGGCGCAGGCCCTTGTGCGGATCGTCGGCGCGCCCGGCTTGGACAGCTCGACCGCAAACGGCGCGTAGACGCCCGCCGCCGCCAGTGGCGTCAGCCGGACCGAATACCCCTGCCCGTTCACCGTGTCCGCCCGCGTCAGTTCCGCACGGCTTGCCCCCAGCCGCGCGGCCTTCGCCAGCACGAGCGGCCCGTACTGGACGGTCGCATACGGCGCGTCCGGCAGATGCGCCTTCAGGTCTTCGCCGTTCGCGAACGTGTAGCGCCAAACGCCCCACTTGCGCAGGAAGAAGCCGTCCGGCGTGTCGGGGCTCGGCACGGTCTGCCGCGACACGACGCGCGGGTTCATGTCGAACGTCAGCGTGTAGACCGTCTTGCCGTCCGCGCGCGCCTCCGCCACGGCGAGGTCGCGGCACCACGCCGGACGGCGGAACGTGACCTGCGCCGCACCACCCGTCACCGCCACGCGCACCGTGCCGTGCGCCGGATAGTCGCCGCGAATCTCGAACGTCACGCCGTCCAGCGTCACCGTGGCGTCCTGGAAGAAGTTGACGTGGAACGTCCCCGCCGCGTCGCGCGTGACGGCGCACGACGCCATGTCGAGGAATGTGCGCGGCACGTTGTCGATGCAGCAGTGGTGGTAGGCGTAGCCGCACTGTCCCTTGCTGACGGTGTGCCGCGCGAAGTCGCGCACGAACAGCGGGCCCCAGTTTCCGCTCCGGTCGACGCCGGCGAGAAAGGCGTTGAAATAGGAGGTCTCCACATCGTCGAGGAACCGCTTGTCGCCCGTCGTCAGGAAGAGGTCGAGATTGAGGCGAATCCAGTGGATGACGTCGCACACCTCGGTCGCGGCGTAGGTGAACGTCTCCGCGCCGATCAGCTTGTCGCAGATGCCAAGGCCGCCGATCTGATTGCGCTCGTGCGCCGCGAGCGCGTCGCGCACGGCAATCGCCGCCTCCAGCGAACGCCGCGACCCGGTGACGCGGTAATGTTCGACGAGCCCGTCCAGGCAGCTGAGCGACTCGTAGGTCTTCGCCCAGAAGTCGGGCCGCGCATACCATTCATGATAGGGCCGTCCGTTCCCGGCGTTGCGCAGGAAGTTCGGCGGGCGGTCGTCCGCACGATCCCACTGCACGACGATCCGGTTCGCGAACGCCAGGAACTCCGGCTCCTTCGTCTCGCGGTAGAGGAGCAGCATCGGCTTCAGGATGCTCATCGTCGGGATACCGTTCAGCCAGTGGCACCCCGTGTCCGCGAGCCCGACGCCGCGCGCCGCCAGCTTGTCCACGGTCGCGATGAAATGCCGCGCCTGGGCGACGGCGGTTGCGCGCGCGGCCGCGTCGCCCGTCACGCGGAACGCCTCCAGCAACGCCCAGATCGTGTACTTGCGGCCCCAGAGGTTCCAGTTCGTGTTGCACTCGTCACGGTCCAGGTCCGCGCCCGTGAGCACGCAGTTCGTCGCGGACGAATAGCTGCCGATGTAGCCGTCCGCATCGGCCGTCGCGGCAAGGCGCGCGCACTCGCCGGGAATCCACGCCTTCAGCGCGGCATCGTCCAGATAGTCGGCGACGCGCGCGGCGCACAGCATCGACTTGCCCCAGAACTCGCCGCGCCAGTTCCCCTTCGCGCCATTGCCGTCCTCGTCGTCGTCGCGCTGGACGAACGCCCGCCGCGCCTCCTCGAAGATCGTCTCGCGCATCAGCGGATCCGCAATGCGGTTGCGGAAGAGCCGGTCGGCCTTCACGGCGAGCGGCCCTTCCAGCCGCGTGTCTTTCAGTTCCGGCGTCTTCATCGCGTCTTCGGCGAACGTGTGCGCCGCACAGACGCCCACCAACAGCAGTGTTCCCAGTCTCTTCATTTCGTCTTGCTCCTTAGTGTTCCTTCGTGTTTTCGATTTTCAGGTTCTCGACGCGCGCCGTCTTCACGTCCGCCGCGTCCACTTCACGTCCGTCTGATGTGCAGTCCACGAGCCGGACGTCGCCCGCGTTGCTGAAGTCGTAGGCCGCGCGCGTCGCGTGCGCGACGGAGACCCCGACGAGGTCGAGCCCCCGGATCGGCGCGCAGGCGACGTCGAACCACTTGGTCTTCGCGCGGTCGCACATCCGAAGCCACGCGGCGACGCCCGTCTTGCACCCGTCGATCCGGACGTTGCGCACGAGCACGTCGTAGGGCGGCGGCCCCTCGCGGAAGTCGCCGAGCGAACCGAGCCGGACGCCCGTGTCCTGCACGTTCTCGAACGTCACGTCCTCGACCAGCGTGCATGGCGTCTGGATGACACACCCGGCGAGCCGCACGTTCCGGAACGCGCACGCGCCGACATACGTGCCGATGCCGCGCTGGCGCGTCTCGAAGATCCAGCTGTCGCCGAGACGCAGGCCGTCCACCGCGCGCGTGAAGCGCGACACGCGCCGCCAGCCGTTGCTCGCCGTCCGAACCGGCGCGTCATCATGCGCGAACGTCCGGTTCGCGAGATACTGCGCCGTGTAGGGGCCGAAGAACGTCGCGACTTCGCCGCCCTTGTTCGCGCCCAGGTCGGCGCGCGCGACCTCGACCGGCGCGTGCCCCGGCAGCGTCCAGCTCGCGTACGACTTCGCGTTGAGCCCATCGTCGCACACGTTCTCGAAGCGGCACTGCCAGACGAACGCGCCAGGATCGACGAAGCAGCCGTCGGCGTTGCTCGACAGCGACCGCCCCGGCAACGGGAAGACGCGGCAGCGGAAGAACGTCGCGCGGTCCGACCGCAGCGACCAGAACGCCGACGACCGGCTCGTCCGTACCCACACGTCCTCCGCCGTGCAGCCCGTGCAGAACTTCATCACGAACGCGCCGTAGGCGTTCGTGCGGTTCGGCAGCACGAGCTTGCCGCCCGGCTTCACGTTGCGGACATGCGACGGGTAGACGCATCCGTCGAACGGAATCCGCCACCGCCCGTCACCGAGATCCACGAAGGTCTTCCGATCCCACCGCAGCACGGCCGCGTCGCGCATGAGCAATCCGTCCTTGCCGTATTCGGCGCCGAAGCTCTCGTAGCCGAACGTACGCTCGTCGTCGGTTGGCGTCCAGCTCGGCTCGTCCGGCCGCAGCGTGCCCGCGTCGAGGCGGACGACACACGCCTGCGCATCCGCGTCCCAGCTCTCGATCTCGCCTTCGAGGAACGGCACGCGCTCCATCGACAGCTCGAAGCCCCTGAACCGCGTGTTGCGGCAGTTGACGAGCGCGACCTGCTGGCCGTGGAAGCCGGCGCGGAGGAACGTGTTCGTCGGCCCATCGCCTTCGACCAGGCAATTCGCGAGATTGTCGAAGAGACCGAACGCCTTGAGTGTCCACGGATTGTCGTCGTAGAGCCCGCGCGGCGTGCAGATGAACCGCTGCTGCGCGTGCTGGACGCTCGCGAGGCGATACGTGCCCGCCGGCACGCGCAGGACGCTCGGACGCCCGCCGAGCGCGCGCACCGCCGCACAGGCCCGCGCGAACGCGGGCGCGTCATCGGCCACGCCATCGCCCGCCGCGCCGTAGTCGCGCACGTTCAGGACGACCGGGTCGTTCGCCGGACGCGGCGCGACGGCCCAGTCGGCGAGCTCGTCTTCCAGCATGCCGTTGATCGTCGCCGCGTCCGCCAGAGACTGCTCGGCGAATCCGAGCCCCGTCGCGTCGCCGCGCGCCAGCGCCGTCTCGGCGAAGGCGAACGCGCGCTCCCGCAGGAAACGGCGCTTTTCGGCACGGACGCGCTCCAGCGCCTCCGCCGGCAGCGCGCCAAACGCCGCGTCCAGCCGACGGTTCACGCCCTGCGCCCGATTGCGTTCGCGCACAAGCGCGTCCCGCAGACGCGCCGCCTCTGCCGCGCGTTCTGCGACCGGGAACGCCGACTCGACGTAGACGGGCGTGAGGGCGTCCGCCGCCGCGTCCGTCACGCCGCCACAAGCGACAACACAAGCCGAAAGAATCAGAAGTCCGCGCATCATGCCCCCTTCAGCGCAGCAGCACAAGGACACCCGTCGGCTTCGGCTGATCCATCACGAGACCGACTTCGCGGATGACGATGCCGCTCGTCACCGTCTCGCCCTTGTCATCCGTCGTCAGCGTCAGCACGTTGTCGCCGCCCCAGTTCAGCGCGGCTGACGCAAGCGGCAGCTCGATCGTCTCCTTCTCGCCGATCGCGCGCGGCGCCATCACGTCCGCGCCGTTCAGCGCGACGCGCCACTTCGCCGTGCAGGAGGCCTTCGCATTCTCCAGCACCAGGCGCAAGTTCCACGCATACCGGCGCTTCATCCGCGCGGGCAGCGTCCAGTGCAGGCGGAACGGACGTACCGTCTCGCAGTTCACGCCGGCCGGCATCGGCGAATGCAGGAAGTCGAACCAGCCGCCGTCCGCCGCGAACGCATCGGAAATCGCGCGTCCCTCCTGTTCGCCGAAGTACTGGCGCTTGCCGTTGCCGCTGTCGTAGGGGACATACTTCTCCGTGCCGTTGAGCAGACCCGGCTGATGGTTGAACGAGCCTGCCAGCTCGACGACATCCCACGCGAGCGTCGTCGTGCCGCTGTTGACGATCTTCGCCGTATGCGCGCCTTCCGTCAGCGCCGCGCCGCCGACCCATACGTCGCGCCACGCGCGCGGCTGGACGCCGACGCCCTTGTCGAGAAGCGGTTCGCCGTCGAGGCAGAAGGACGCTTCGCCGGCGGCGGAGCCGGACGCCAGACGCAGGCGCAGGAGCTGCCCGAGCCCCGCGTTGCGCGCCGGGACCGTAAACGGAATCTCCAGCGAGCCGCCCGGCGCGAGTTGCGCGGACGCCGTGCGCAGATCCGCGGCACCTTCAGCGAGCGTCACCGCGCCGGACGTTTCGGCGCCGCCGCACATCTCCGCCGTGCGCCCTTCCACGCCGACGCGGAACAGCGCCGGACCGCCGTTCGCAAGCGCCGCGACCAGCTCGCTGTCCGAGAGGCAGCGGTTCCAGACGCCGAACAGCGCGACCGCGCCCCGGAACGCGCCGCCCTTGTCGATGACGACCTTCGCCTGGTTCTCCCACGTCATCGGGCCGCCGAGCCACTTGTGTCCGCCCAGACGCAGACTGCCGGACGACGTGTCGTTGTACATCTTGTCGAGCGTGACGTCCGAAAAATCGGCGTCGAACCACCGGCACGGTCCCGTTTCGGGCGACCAGTAGCAGCGCACCTTGCGCCCCTTCACAACGATGCCGAAATCGGCCCACGTGCCGTCGTGATACCTACTGTAGTTGTTATTTGGCTCAAGGGTCGGATCGGGAACCCACGTGTTCCCGCCCAAGACTTTCTCGCCCGCCGCGTCGGTGCTGCCGCCGGCCTTGAGCGTGATGATGCCGTCCGGGCTGAGCAGCCCCATCAGGCCCACGCCGTTCCCGGTCGAATCATAGCCGAGATGAATAAAGACGGTCTGCACGCCTGGACACGACAGGTCGCGGCGGAAGCGGATGACGGCCGAGTAGTTTTCGCCCACCAGCTTGAGCGGCAGTTTCAGGGACTGGCTGTAGAAGTTCGTCGTCGACGGCGTCGTCGTTTCGTCAATCTTGAGCGACTGGCTCAGGTAGAGGCAGTCCTGATTGCGTTCGACGCCCTCCGTCACGCAGTTGACGAGCAGGTTCGTCGCGTACAGGTCGTCTTGATAGTCTGCCGGAATGACACTGCGGTCTTTGGTCGCGAAGGCCTGGTGGTTCACGTGCGTCAAGTCGCCGCCGTGCAGCACGTCCAGGACCTCGCCCTGGTCGATCAGCCCGTTGTCGTTGAGGTCAGGGTACCCCCCCCCCCCCCAGCTTGATCAGCGCATCGCTCCACACGTCCGACGCGCCGAGGACAGGCAGCGCGCACGTCGCAAGGACGCTGCCCCAACAGATCAGTCTTTTCATTTGCTTCACTCCTTTTTTGTCTGACTTCAGTTGCTTGTCTGACTTCAGTTGCTTGTCTGACTTCAGTTGCTTGTCTGACTTCAGTTGCTTGTCTGACTTCAGATAAGTGCATTATACCATTTTTCAGCGCGCGAATGAAACAAATAGCCCGATAAAAAAGAAACAATTAGCCCGTCTCGCGCGTACCGGCGGCGCGCCATTGCGAAAGCGTCTGCCCCGTCAGCGCCTTGAACACGCGACGCAGGTCAATCATGGACGCAAACCCGCTGTAACAGTACAGCGACGCGCGGTCGCAGTCATCGCGCCGAACCAGCTCCTTCACCAGCTCGACGCGGCGGATGCGGATCTCGTCCAGAATCGTATGCCCCGTGCATTCGCGGAACCGCTGGTCGGCATACGAACGCCGACACCCCATGACCGCAACGACATCCGGCGGCGTGATGCGGTCGGCTGCGTGCAGCCGAACGAACTCCAGCGCCCGCGCGACACGGCCGTCGCACACGACCAGACGGCGCGTCGAGGCGCGGCGCACGACCTGCGAGACGCCAAACGTCACCGCCCGCCCCTTCGGCAGCTTCTCGCCGGAGGCCAGCCGATCCAGCTGCCGTGCGGACAGGTAGCCGCACGTCTCGAAATCCTGTTCGACGCTCGTCAGCGTCGGGTCGCCGCTTTCGCAGATGTCGCGGCGGTTGTCCACGCCGACCAGCGCAACCTCGTCCGGGATGCCCACCCCCGCCGCCAGACAGGCGTTGCGCACGCGCTCGGCTTCCGCATCGTTTGCGGCAAATACGCCGCAGGGCTTCGGCAGCCCCTTCAGCCAGGCCGCCAGCGCACGGGTGCGGCGCTCCCCGACGTCGGACGCAGCGAAGCAGCTGAACGCCGCACCGCTGGCCCGCGCTCGCCGCGCGAACTGTTCGCCACGCGCCCGGCTCCACGACCAGCCGGGATTCCTGAACGGCACATAGGCAAAGGACGCGACGCCCTGACGGGCGAGTTCGTTGAACGCCGCCTCCGCCACAGCCTCCGCATCGCTCGCCACGTACGCAGTCGCCAAGGCTCGTCCGCGCGCCTCGCCCGGCGAGAGGTCGCTGAAAACGAGCGGGATCCGGCTGCGTCCGAAGATGTCCGGCAACTGCGCGGGCGCGACACCCGCATCCACAATCAGCCCAAGCGGACGCCACAGCTTCAGCAGTCCCCGAATGTCCAGCGGCTCGTTCGTGCCGTCCTGCACGAGAGCGCCATCGACCGTTCGGTAGTCCAGGCGACGCAGCGTCCACCCCGCCTTATCGGCGTAGCGCTTGACGCCCTTCATGAGCCGCACGGACGAATCCTCGGCCGTCAGCCGCAAGACAAGCACGCACGGCCGCCCCGCTGCCCGGTCGCGCATCCTGCCGCCGAATTCTTTCCGCTTCATGCCACCCATCAGCGCCGCGTGCGGAAGAAGTCCTGAAGAATCGCCTTGGACGCCGCTTCGCAGACGCCGGTGACGATTTCGGGATGGTGGTTGATGCCGGGGTGTCCGAAGATGCCGAACGTCGTGCCGCCGCCGCGCTTCGGGTCGGACACGCCCCAGACGACCGTCGCCACGCGCGCGAGGACGATGCCGCCCGCGCACATCGGGCACGGCTCCTTCGTGACGTAGAGCCGTGCGCCCGTCAGCCGCCAGTCACCGACAGCGGCAAAGGCGGACGACATCGCCAGCATCTCCGCATGGGCCGTCGCGTCCGACAGTCCCTCCGTCTGGTTGTGCGCACGCCCCAGAATCTTCGCCATCGACGGGTCGGGGTCGTAGACCGCCGGATGCCCATCGTGCGCGGGCTCCAGGACGGCCGGCGCGACGATGACGCAGCCGAGCGGCACTTCGCCGTCCGCCGCCGCCTTCTCCGCCTCGCGCAGCGCCATGCGCATGAACGTCTCGTCAAAAGAAGCGAAGCGCGCGCGCGTGTCGGGACGGGAACCGCGAGAGGATCCCAAGACGCTCATGACCGCTTAACCGACTTCAGGACGGCGTAGTTGCGGCGCCGGATGACCTCGACGTCGGGGAAGAACCGCTTCTGCACGGGTTCGAGCCCCGCCGCGTTCTTCACGACCTGATAGCAGACGCCGCCCGGCTTCAGCGCGCGCTGCGCCGTCTCCAAAAAGACCTCGGCGATGCGGTAGTCGCTGTAATACGGCGGATTACCGACGAAGACGTCGAACGTACCGTCCATCCGCGCGGGCGTGCCGCTGTCGGACAGGATCACCTCTGCCGACACGCCGAACTTCGCCGCGTTCTCCGTCGCCGCCTCGACCGCCCGCGCATGGGAATCGACGAGAGTAAGGGACACGGGAACGGCTTTCGCGACCAGAAGCCCGACCAGCCCGCATCCACAGCCCATGTCGAGAAGCCGCAACACCTCTCCGTGTCTCCGACTCTCCGTGTGAGCCAACCCCTCCTGCAGCTCGCGGCTCACGACCTCGGCGAGCGCCAGCCCGCCCTCGTCCAGTCGGCGATGGCAGAAGCAGCCCGGATAACTCGTGAACATCAGCTTCGGGCCGCCCGGCACGGACGCCGGCCACTCGGCCTTGAACGACCGTTCGCGCTTCGCGTCCTTGCGCACCTTGTCGAGCAGATCATTGCGGTCGCGCTCGCGCCCAACGTAGTCGAGGACAAATCGCGGCGGCTTGAGCGCGTGCCCGACGAGCTTTGCGCACTCCTGCAGCAGGTCGAGCGCGAGCTCGCCGCTCATGAGCTTCGGCCCCGTCCGGAAGCGAACGACGTCCCACGGCCCTTCGGGCAGGTGCGCCGAGCAGATCGCCTTCGCGTGATGGACCTTCTCGATCGCGTGCCGGTGGTAGACGTCGAGCGTATGGCACGTCACGTCGCCCTCCAGCAGCGCGGGCGTGAGGTCTGCGGCCCTGTAGCCGACGAGGAGCGTCTTCGCCATATGCCGCCTCAGTCCTTGTTGATCTCGACGATGGCCCCGCCCGCAAGGCGCGAGCGCTCCGCCGCGAAGCAGATGAGGTGGCTCTGCAGCGCCTCCGCCGTGATCTCGCGGATCTCCTCGGGGTCGTTCCGGCGCAGGACGCGGATCATCTCCGAGACGAGGTTGAAGTCGCCGCCGCCGTGGCGCGACTTGTTCGGCAGGCGGAAGCACGTCGGCACACCCGTCTCGACCGAGTTGCCGTCGAAGCGGCAGATGTCGAGGTTCTCGCCGTCGCCCACGATCTCGCCGCGCGTCAGGGCGATGCGCGTCGTGCGCACGTTCTTCGCCGTGAAGCCCGTCATCACGTGGCTCACGGTCGCGCCGCCCTCGAACTCCATCGTCACGGTCTGGTGGTCGGGCACGTCGTTGTCCGACTGGTAGACGCACTTGCCGTACTCGGTCTCCTCGATGAGCTTCTCCATCGCCGCGTCCGAATGGTCGGCGAAGAGGTACTTGAGCTCGTCGTGCTTGACGTACATGTTGCGCGCGCTCCAGACGCACCGCTTCTCGATGGCGGGCGGGCAGTCCACGCACCGGTGCGCCGCGCCCTTCGGCATCATCTCCTTGCGGAAGAGCTTGATCGAGCCGAACGACGTCACCTTCTTGCACTTGCGCCCGCCGAGCCACCAGACGAACAGGTCGAGGTCGTGCGAGCACTTCGCGAGGATGATCGGCGAGCTCTTCTTCGAGTTCGCCCAGTTGCCGCGCACGTAGGAGTGGGCGACCTTCCAGAATCCGGCGGACTCCTGGTGCGCGATCGAGACGACCTCGCCGAGCTCGCCCGAGTCGATCAGCGCCTTGATGTGCGCAAAGTAGGCCGTGTAGCGGAGGACGTGGCCGACGATGACGAGCCGCCGATTCTTCAGCGCGCAGTCGATGACCTCGCGACACTCCTGTTCCGTCGGCGAAATCGGCTTTTCAAGCAGCAGGTGGTAGCCCGCCTCCAGCGCCATGATCGCCGGGTCGTGGTGAAGGCTGTCCGGCATCGTGACCATCACGATGTCCGCCTCGGGCCGCGCCGCGAGGCAGTCGCGCCAGTCCTTCCAGTACCGCTTCGCCGGGATGACCTCGGCCTGCACGGGGTCGGCGACGCCGACGATCTCCAGCTGGTCCGGGTGTTCCGTCGCATAGTCGGCATAGGCCCGCCCGCGATACCCGGCACCGAGAATGATGGCTTTCAGCATGATTCGTTCTTTCCTTGGTCAGATCAGTGGTAATGGAAATTCACGCCCGAGGCCCATGCCCCAAGTGATGGGGAAATATAGCAAAACGGACGATGGCCGTCAAGCGCGGCTGCGCGCTGCGACACTACCGAATGAAGTTCGTCATTTGCCACGGCTCGCGAGCGGGGACGTCCGCCTTGAGGTTCTTCGCCATCCAGGCGAGGTTGTGGCCCAAGAGCCGCATCGTCTGCAAGCCCTCCGCATCCTGCGCGACCTCGCCCGGCGCGGCCCCATAGGCGATGTTCCAGTACTGCGAGCCGGCGACGGGCATGCCGACGATGCCGTAGAACAGGTTCAGCGTCTGGAACGCCGTGCTCGCGCCGCCCCGGCGGCAGACCGCGACGGACGCGGCGGACTTGCCACGCAGACGCCCGCCCGACGCGAAGAACGCGCGCTGCATCACCGCGAGGAGCGCCCCGTTCGGCTGGGCGTAGTAGACGGGCGTACCGAGGACGAGCGCATCCGCCGCGACGGCCTTTTCGAGAATCGTGTTCGCGACGTCGTCCGAGAAGACGCAGCGGCCGAGTTCCGCGCATTTCCGGCACGCAATGCACCCGCGCACGGGCTTCGTGCCGATCTGAACGATCTCCGTCTCCACGCCGTCCGCGTTGAGCGCCGCCGCGACTTCCTCCAACGCCCGCATGGTATTCCCGTTCGCACGCGGGCTTCCGTTCACAAGCAAGGCTTTCATGTTTTTATCCTGATTGGTGGTGGTTGAATGAGAGAAGAATCATGTGTGTTCATCCTCGCGCAGAGGCGCAGAAATCGCAGAGGCTGAAGGGGTAGATGCTTCCTGCATGGGGTTCCCCTTATCCAAACAACTCTGCACTCTCTGCGGCTCTCTGCGTGAACTTGAACATGGGTGGGACTTGCCAAAGGGTCTGCGCCGCGCTACCGCTCCCACAGCGTCTTGACCCAGGGGCAGGGGCGCGTCCATGTGTTGAGGTGCTTGCCCCGATAGCCGGCGATTGCCTGTTCGGGCGACGGGCTGCCGTGGAAGCAGAGGATGCCCGTGTCCGGATTCAGGCGCGGCGTCAGAACGTGGTTCAGCGGCCAGGGCCACGTGCAGCTGCGCTTGAACGAGCGCACGAAGTTCGCCGGCCAGAAGTTCACGTTCTCGAAGCCGACGGCATGCGTCATGTACTGCTGTTCGGTGCTGAAGCGGGACTGGTCAAGCGCAATGTCCCCTTCCCGGATGAAGTTCCGGTAGATGTAGTCGCTCGCATCGCCCGCATCGAAGCGGAAGCAAGACGAATTGCCACAGAACGGAACCTTGCGGAAAAGCCGCTTGCGCCACTCGATCCAGTTGTGGATGATGCAGAACTTGCCCGGCCTGTAATCGAAGAAGCGGTCGAGGTCGCCCGTGACGATCTGGTCGATATCCAGGAAAAGCGTCGGCCCAGAGAGGCCGGCGAACCCCTTCTCGAAGACGAGCAGCTTGACGTAGATGTTCGGCCAGCCCGCATACTTGCCGGGCATGCGGACGCCTTTGGGGCGCGGCGGAAACGGCACGGCGTCAATGCCGTCGGCCAGCCCCGCCGGGTCGTCCGTCACGCAGACGAAGCGAAAGGGGCGGTGGAGGTTGCGCTTCACGCCACGATAGAGGCGGATGACGTAGTCCGCCGAATAGAGCGTGCCCCACTTGAGGGTCAGGACGTTTACGGATTGGTTTTCCATGTCAGGGATCCTTTCTGCTGCACAACGAGCCGTGGGCCAGCCGCCGAAGGCGCGCGGCGGCGACCCGGCGCAAGACGCCATGGTAGGCGCGGAAGAAGAGGCCTTCCGCGCGGCGCATGACCGTCGTGCCGGGCAAGCCCCCTTTCAGCAGCCCCGTCGCGCGCAAGACGGCCTCGTAACGCCGCCCTTCGGGACGGTGATTCCACTTCCAGGGCTTCCGGGGCCCCCAGAAATGCAGAACCGCCGGATCGAGAATGGCCTCCAGAATCTCCTGTGGCGGGCATCCGCGCCAGTAGGCGTCCGAGGCGTTCTGCCGCAGCTGCCGCTCCAGCCAGCCGTCACAGTGGTTGGTGCGCGCCGGCAGCCAGACCGTGCGGTTCCAGAACAAGGCGTTCAGCGTGTCCTGATCAAGGCGCGTAGCCTGTTCGCGATGCGCACGATACCAGTCGACGATGCGCGCCAGCAGGTTCTCTTCGCGAAACGCCTCCGGATTCAGAACCAGCACGCCCGCATTGAAATAGACGTTCGCCTCCGGCGGCATGAGCCCGGAATCCCAGATGTCATCGCGCCCCCGGCAGGCGTCCCGGCGCGTCTCCGGCACGGCGGCCAGCACCTTTCCCGACAGATCCAGCTCATAGAGGTCGGACAGGTCGCGGCAGACAAGCGTGTCGATGTCGAGATAGACGATGTTTCCGCGCGCGTCGGGAAAGAGTTCGGCGATGAAGACACGCGCCCACGTCATGCGGCCCCAGGCCTTTCCGCCCCCGAAGTCGTCCTGATGGCGAGACATCTGCTCGTCGCAGTTGATGACTTCCACACGGGCGAACGGGAACTCCGCCGCCTGCCGCGCGAGGGCCGCTTCGTGGTCGCGCGTCAGCGCGCCGCAGCCAGTCAGGACGGACACGCGGAGCGGACGCGTCGCGTCGGCGGACGCCAGCAGCGAGCGGACAGCCACCATCAGCGGCAGGAAGCCGCCGTCATTCGTCGCGAAGACGACATGACGCGGCTTCGGCGAGACGATGGCCTTCTGGTCGGCAGTTGACGGCGACGGGCAGGGCTGTTGCTCGTTCATTGGTAGGTCTCCTGTTGGCGTGTGATGATCTGGCGCGGCAGCAGATAATCATCGGAGGCGTCCGTCACGGCAAACGGCGGCTGCCGAATGTCGCGCGTCGCCCAGTCGAAATGCCGGCGGACGAGCGCCAGGGCCTTGGGGCTGAAATGGCCATACGGATAGGAGAACGTCCGGCAGGGCCGCCCCGTCCACGCCTCGATCTTCGCCTTCGACTCGACCAGTTCGCGCGCAACCGACCGGATGCGGTCGACGTGCACGTGGCGCACGGTGTGCGAGCCGATTTCGCACAGGCCGGACTCGGCCATCTCCCGGACTTCCGCCGACGTCACGACCGACCGTCGGAAATAGCCCTCGAAATCCAGCCCGGAACCGAAAATCAGCCGCATGACCGTGCGGCCGTCCAGAAACGGAAAATAACGCTTGAGGCGACGGTAGCGACGGAAGCAACGGTCGGGATCCTTGCCCTGCGCCAGCGCCGTGTCCACCAGCAGCATCATGCCGTCCAGCTGCGCATAGGGGCAGATGCGAAAGCCCTTCTCGACCAGGCCCGTCGCGAGGTAGAAGACGAACGGCACGTTCAGCCGCCGGAACAGCGGGAACGCCTCGGTGTAGACGTTTCGGAAGCCGTCGTCAATGGTAATCAGGATGTTCCGATGCGCGTGCGCATCGTGCTTGTCCGCCAGGAACCGTTCGCCCGAGACGAACGTCCAGCCGTCGCGCCGCGCATCCCGGATTTTCCGTTCGAGACAGGCGGGCGAAACCGTCAGGTTGCGGAAGATCTCGCAGCGCGCCGTGCGCGGCGAGTCGTCCTCCACCGAGTGGAGCATCCAGATCTGTCCCTTGTTCATCGGTCGAGGCGATTGTGCGTGAAGATGCCGTCCGGGAGTCCGATGCGGAACCTCTGCTCCCGCCACCAGCGGCAGTTGAGCGGCTTCTCGAAATCCTGAAAGCCGCCGACGGTCCGATGGGACGGATGCGCGTCCGCATAGTCGGCGATCCGCAGGAAAAGCGCGCGGCGGATGAGCACGGGGTTGTTCGTCCAGTTGAGGTAGGCGGACGTCGTGACAAGCCCCTCCGGCTCGCGCGCGAAGACCTTCGGGAACAGACTCTCGGGCGCACGCTCCACGTAGACCCCGCGCGCGGCGATGCGCCGGGCCTTGAACGGCCGCAGCCAGCGCACGAGCGGATTCGCCGTCACGAGCTGGTCGTGGAGCCGGAAGCGCGGGTCGATGTCCTTCGGACGGAAGACCGAGGAATACTTCTTCGGGTCCGTGCACGGCACGCCCGGATTGAAGAGCGACCTCAGCCGCACCATGTCGACGCGTCCGCTTCGGATCCAGTCCAGCGCCGTCGCGAGTTCCGACGCGGCGGCCTCCACCGGCACCGCGAGGTTGAAGTCGTTCTCGAGATAGAGGACGAATTCGCTTTTCAGCGTCTCGACGACCCAGCGCATGCCGTCCTGGATGCCGATGTTGTCCCGGCGTTCCTCGAAGTCGACGCCGACCTGCGCGGCCACGCGGCGATCCGCCGCCGAGCATTCCTGGAAGAAGATCTTGAACTCGGCAAGGCGGGAGGGCAATCCGTCCCGACCGCCATATTGGGCCAGCGTGTGCGCCACCGTCTGCGGCGCCCGCCAGGACAGGATGCCCGCGCTGATGGGAAGCTTCTTCATGTCTTATTTCCCCTCCAGCTGGCACACGACTTCCGCTGGGACGGGTTCGCGAAAATAGTTGTAGTTCAGCACCCACTTCGACGGATGGCGGCGGATGACCCGTTCCAAGGCCGTCGCGCACCGCTGGGTCGTCGCCCGGATGTCACGCGCCGCATCGGGCGGAATCGTGTCAAGGACTTCGCAGCGGTAGCGGCCGTCCTTCAGCGGACGCGACCACGCGACGACAATCGGCGCCTTCGCCTTCGCCGCGAAGAACGCCGGCGCGGCCGAGACGGGCAACGGCCGCCCAAAGAACCGAATCCACACGCCACCCTCGTCGGGCTCGACCGTCTGGTCGACCAGCAGCCCGAGCGACTTGCCCGCCTTGATGCCCGCCATCAGCGGACGAAACGCCCCGTCCGCCGGCACGATCTCCTGCCCGATCGACTCGCGCGCCTGCATCAGGAGCCGCGTCATGCCCGGCGAGCCGATGCGCTTGGCGACGGACATCATCCGGTGCCCTTCCAACAGCGCGAGCTGCGACAGGATCTCCCAGCAGCCGAGATGGCCCGACACCGTGACCGCCGGACGGTTCGCGCGCAGGAATGTCTGCCCCGCCTCATCCATGACGCCGACCGCCCTCACCTTCCTCTGCGCCCCGTGACACGTCCAGAAGGCGTGCCCGACCGTCCGCGCCATGTTGCGGTAGGCGCCGCGAATGAGTTTCGCCTCGCGTGCCGTCGGATCGTAAGGGGCCTTTTCCGTCTTGAAGGCTGGCGTCCCCTCCGCGCCACGGCATTTGCCGAGGACGACGTGCAGCGTCTCCAGCGAACGCCGCTTGCCGTGGTAGTCAAACGTGAACAAGACCCAGGCGGCAAAATCGCAGAGCGCAAACAGCGCACGATGCGGCAATGGCGTCAGGAGAACGACGCCCAAGCCAATGCCCAGCCACGCAAACGGTGCCTGAAGCGCGTGCTTGACCTTCTTCCAGCGACACCGCCGTTGCCAAGCGCGCCAGCGCGGATTCGTCAGGTCACGCAGTCGCATGCCAATTCGGCGCAAGTCGCGCGCGTGCTTCCAGTCGTGCAGCGGCGCGAGCCACCCGTCCTTCGGCGGCGTCTGCCCGACCGCGCGCATCGCCGCGTGGTACAGCTTGCGGTACGGACGGTGGCACGGCTTCCACGGCTTCTTCGGCCCCCAGAAATGGAGGATTGCGGGATGAAGCGCAGCGTCGAGGCATTCGACCGGCGGATTCCCCTGCCAGAGCGGCAGACGCGGATCGCGTTTCGGATAGCTCTTGATCAGGCGATCATGAAAATTCCACTTCAGCGGCAGAAACCGCGTGCGGTCGTGGTAGAGCGCGTTCCAGGCGTCCTGCTCGATGCGGTCGGCGATGTCGTAGTGGTCGCGATACCACGCGAGAATCTTCTCCCACGTCCGCTCCGCCCGACACGCCGCCGCGTTGAAGACGATCGTCCCCGTGTTGAAGTAGCGCGTGACCGTCGACGGCAGGATGCCCGTGCCCCAGACGGCCTCGGTGATGACGGGGTCGCCCTTGCCGTACTCCGCCACGGCCGCGATGAGATAAGGACGATTCTCGGCCGGTGTTTTCTTGTCCACGAATTGACACGAACTACCACGAATTGGATTCGTGGAGATTCGTGAAGATTCGTGGCAAACGTCGCTGAGGTCGAGTTCAAAAAGAGGCGAGATGTCGGCGTTGACCAGCATGTCAATGTCGAGGTGGACGATGTTGCCCGTCGCGTCGGACAGAATCTGCGGCGCGAAGATCGGCGTCCACGTGAAGACGTTCCACCGCGACCCGACGCGATTGAGGATCAAGTCCTTGTACGGTTCGAGGAACGGCTCGACGTTGTGGTAGCGGATGGAGAACTTGGCGACGGATGGCTTTTTAGCCACGAATTTACACGAATCTTCACGAATGGCAGGGGCGGCTTGCGCATTCGTGTCAATTCGTGTCGATTCGTGGCTAACGGCGGACAGGTCGATTCGTGATAATCCGTGGTTGACCTTCGCGTTGAACGCATCGACGATTTCCTGAAGCTTCGCCTTGCTCGCCGACGAATGGCCGCCGAAGCCCTCGAAAACGTTGATGCGCAGCGGCGCATCGCCGCGATAGCTGTTCAGTAGCGACCAGACGGTCACGCACAGGAACTTCGCGCCGTTGTCATCGCAGCTAAAGGCGATATCGCGTATGGGTGTCAATGTTGATTCCATCACAAGACGTCTCGGATGGCCGCAAGAACCCTGTCCTGGTCGGGGGCGAGGCCGCAGTAGAGCGGCAGGCGCACGAGCGTGTCCGCGTAGCGGTCGCAGTTGGGGAGGCTCGGCAGTCGAGGGGTTCGCGTGGGGACGTGGGTCTGGGAATAGGTCTGGTAGAATGTCGACGAATGGAGCGGCAGGTAGTGGAAGACCGTCAGGATGTCCCGCGCCTTCATCTGCGCGATGAAGTCCGTCCGCGTCGCCAAGTCCGGGAACAGCAGATAGAACATGTGCGCATTGTTCGTCGCGTAGTCCGGCACGACAGGGAGTTTGGGGGCCACGAATCGACACGAATCTTCACGAATGTCTCGTGAGGCCTGATTCGTGTTGATTCGTGAAGATTCGTGGCTAATGCAACACGACCCCTCATGAAACAGCGAGCCAAAGAAGTCCAGGTAGTTCTGCCAGAGCCGCTTGCGCTCGGACTGGATCTCGTCGAGGTGCTCCAGCTGCGCCCAGAGGAACGCCGAGACGATTTCCGTCGGCAGGAAGGAGCTGCCCGTGTCGACCCAGCCGTACTTGTTCACCGCGCCCCGGAAGAACTCGGCGCGGTTCGTGCCCTTCTCCCAGATGATCTCGGCGCGGCGCACGAAACGCTCGTCGTTGACCACCAACAGCCCGCCCTCGCCCGAAATGATGTTCTTCGTCTCGTGGAAGGAGAACGCCGCGAGGTGCCCGATCGAGCCAAGGGGTTTCTTAACCACGGATTGTTGAACCACGAATTTACACGAATTTTCACGAATGTCAGAAGAGTCTAAGACTTTCGTGTCGATTCGTGAAGATTCGTGGCCACCCCCCTCATGTCGATTCGTGGCCAACCCTTTCGTAGAAAAATAAAACGAGTCGATGGCCTGGGCGGCGTCTTCGACGACGAGGAGGCCGTGGCGGTTCGCGAGGCCCATGATCGCGTCCATGTCACAGGCGACGCCCGCGTAGTGGACGACGACGATGACCTTCGTCTTCGGCGTGATCAGCGATTCGAGCCGCGTCTCGTCGATGTTCGGCTGGTCGGCGCGGCTGTCCGCAAAGACGAGCGTCGCGCCCTGCCGCACGAACGCGAGCGCGGATGAGACGAACGTGTAGGACGGCACAATCACCTCGTCGCCCGGCCCGACTTCCGTCAGGATCGCCGCCATCTCCAGCGCGTCCGTGCACGACGTCGTGAGCAGACACTTGCGGAACCCGTAGCGCTGCTCGAAATACGCCTGGCACTTCTGCGTGAATTCGCCGTTGCCGGAAATCTTGCCGTCCGCGACAGCCTGGCGGATGTACTCCGTCTCCTTCCCGGTCATGTAGGGTCTGTTGAAATGTATCACTTGACGAGTTCCTTGTAGACCGTCTGCGTTTTTTGCGACATTATATCAAAATCACAGAGGGCGCGGACGCCCTCGCGCCGCGTCGGGCGATTCGCGGCCGCCACCGCGTCGAGGATTTCCGCCGCGCCGCCGAACCGCCG
This sequence comes from uncultured Kiritimatiellota bacterium, assembly GCA_934675625.1. Taxonomy (GTDB): domain Bacteria; phylum Verrucomicrobiota; class Kiritimatiellia; order RFP12; family UBA1067; genus UBA1067. The sequence continues at coordinate 10,575 of CAKURH010000045.1, read as the reverse complement.
CAGCAACCGGACGGGCCGGTTCATCGCGAGCGCCTCGGCGACCGAAAGCCCGAACGATTCGGGCTTCGTCACGTTGCCCGAAACCACCACGTCCGCGAGCGACAGGCATTCGGGAATCCGCACCTGCGGCCCCGCGAACACCACGCGGTCGGCGACGCCGAGCGACGCGGCCAACGTCTTCAGCTCGGCCGCGTAGGCGAGGTGACGCCGGTCTGCGCCGCCGACAATCACGAGCTTCATTTGCGGCCCGCGCAGGACGTCACCCCACGCCGCGTCCGGCGTGACGTCGAGCCGCCCGGCAAGGTCACGAATCAGATGGTCGAAGCCCTTGAGCGGCGTGAGGCGCCCGACGGCCATGACGACGCGGTCTCCCGCCGCGAGCCCCCACGCGCGCCGCAGGTCGGCGACGACACCCGCATCCAGTTTCGCCGGATCGAACCGCGCGAAATCCACCGCCGGGTGAATAACGCGAATCTTCGCGCGCAAGCCCCCCGTGTCCCTCTCGTCCTGTTTGTCTTGTTTGTCCCGCGCGTCCTTTTCCGCGTAATTCGCGACGAGATAGTCGGCCAAGAACTGCGACGGCGTAATCACGCGGTCGCCCTTCGTCATCACCGCCGAATAGCGCGAGACGGAATTCGCCCCGTGCGCATAGGTGATGAAAGGGAGCGCCGCAAGGCTCGAATCGAGCTTGCGCGCGAGAACAAAAAGCCATGCCGGTACGCGCGAATGTGCGCAAATCAAGCACCTCGGCCTCGCGTCCCTCACGCCACGCGCGTCCTCCGCGTCCCACCTGTCCTGCGCGTCCTTCGTCTCGCCCGCGCCCGCGACCGCCCGCAGCACGCGCCGCAGATTCCAGGCGCGCACGGGGGCCGTCAGCGGATTCTTCGACTTGAGGTCGAGCGCGACGTGTTCGCCGCCGTCCGCGCGGATCCGCCCGGCGAGGCGGCCGCCCTTCGAGACGACGACCGACCGCCAGCCGTCGCGGACGAGCGCGCGGTTGAGGTCGCAGACGACGGTCTCGACGCCGCCCTGCTCCATCGCCGGGACAAGATGCACGACCGTCATGCGCCCGTCAAGCCCTCTCGCCCTGTTGAAGTTCCTGAAGCTTCGCCCGAATCGCGGCAACCATCTCAACGGGGTCATCCAAGTCCGCGACCGCACACTCCATCGGACAAATCCCCGTCCGTGTTCGATTGGCAATCTGCGGCACAATCTGCTCCGCCGCCGCCGAAACACCACGATCCTTCAGAAACGCGGCCGCACCCGCGCTCATGAGCGTCGCAAAGGCCGTCTGCACGCCACCCGCAACGCAAATCGCCGCCGCCGCACGTCCAATCACCTTGTCGCAGACGACGGCACCCGCCAGCCGCTTCGCCTCATAGAGCGACAGGAGCGGCCCGATGCCGCGCCCCGACGCCTGCGCGACGACCACACCCGCGCGTGCAATGACAACGGACGCCCCCTTTTCAAGGAGCGCCCTCATCTCCGACAGGAGCCCAGCCTCGACCGACGGTTGCGGCACGGTCAGAATCCCGCGTTCGCAATGACCATGATCGGCAACTTCGACTCGCAGACGAGATTCAGAAGTCCAAACTGGAGGCCGTTCAGCCGTTGCGTCGCGTTGATGACGCCGAGCTGGCAGCCCGTCAGTTCGTCCGCAAAGTTGAACACGCCGAGCTGACAGCCCGTGAAGTTCAGCGAGGCGTTCAGCGCGCCGGCGGCCCAGCCGGTGAAGTCGGACTGGTTGGCGTTCGCGACCGCGAACTGGACGCCGAGCGAATCCGCGTTGTTCCAGTTGAGCGCGGCAATCTGGAAACCCGTGAAGGCCGTGTCGACCGTCACCAAGGCCGCCTGAAAGCCGACCGCCGAGAAGTGCGCAAGGCCAACCGCCGCCAACTGGACGCCGACAAGGTTTTCCTGCGCGCCCACGAGCGAGACGTCCAGCCCCTCGACATCCGCATGCGCCCCGTAGAAGCCGCCAAGGCGCAGTCCGTAAACGTCACTGTGCGCAAACGGAATCTGCACTGGCGCGCAGAGGCCCAGCCCAATCGGCGACCACGCCCATTCGCCGTCGTCGGCGCGGACATCGTTCACAAGGCAAAGCGCGGACGCGAACGCCGCGACGATTAGGGACTTCTTCATGCGTTTTCTCCTTCAGGTGTGGTGGTGGTTGTATCAGAAACTTCTGTTGCCGAACCCGCGTCCGTCGGCGTCGCAGCCTCGCCGGGCGCGGTCGCCGCTTCGGACGCAGTCGCCGTGTCGGGCGCGGCCGGCTCTTCCTCCGACCCTTCGCAGACCGAGACCGAGACGAGCGTCGCGCCTTCCGAGAGGCGGACGAGCTTGACGCCCTGCGCGACACGGCTCTGCACGCTGAACTGCGCGACGGGGCTCCGCACCATCTGCTGGTCGCTCGTGATCGAGATGACGTTCTCGTCGTCCGACACGGCGTGGGCCGCGACGACCGCGCCGTTGCGCTCCGCGCCCTTGATGCCGATCATGCCCTGCCCGCCGCGGTTGTGGCGCGCAAAGTCCTTGAACTCGCAGCGCTTGCCGTAGCCGTTCGCCGTCGCGATGAACAGCGTCTTCGCGTCGTCCACGACGTCAAAGCTCACGACGCGGTCGCCCTCGCGCAGGCGGATGCCCCGCACGCCCGTCGCCGTGCGGCCCATCCGCCGCACGTCCGTCGCCGCGAAGCGCATCGCGCGCCCGTCCTTCGTCAGCATCAGCACGTCGTCGGACGGCTTCACGAGGCGCACCGCCACGAGCTCATCGCCCTCGTCGATGTTGATCGCGCGAAGCCCGGCCTTGTTGACGTTCTGGAAGTCGCCGAGGAGCGTCTTCTTGACCGTGCCGTTGCGCGTCGCGAAGAAGACGTCGACATCGCCCTCGAACGAGCGGATCGGCAGAAGCTGCAGCACCTGCTCGCCCGGCTGGAGGTTGAGGAGGTTGATGAGCGGACGCCCAAAGCTCGTGCGCGGCGCCTCGGGAATCTCGTACGCGCCCTTCACGAAGAGGCGCCCCGTGTTCGTGAAGAACATCAGCTCGTCGTGCGTCTCAGCGACGAAGACGAGGCGGATGAAGTCCTCTTCCTTCACCTGCGCGCCCTTGACGCCGTGGCCGCCGCGCCGCTGTTCCTTATATTCCGTGAGCGGCACGCGCTTGACGTAGCCGCGATTCGAGAGCGTGATGACGCACGGCTCATCGGGGATGAGGTCCTTGATCGAGACCTCGTTCGCGTCCGCCACGATCTCCGTGCGGCGCTTCGCGTCCTCCTTCGCGCCGAAGCGCAGCTTCAGGTCGGCGACGTCCGCCCGGATGATCGCGTAGACCTTCTCCGGGTCGGCGAGAATCGCCTCCAGCTCCGCAATCGTCGCCAGCAGCTTCGCGAGCTCGTCCGCCAGCTTGTCGCGCTCGAGGCCGACGAGCTGGTAGAGGCGCATCTCGAGGATCGCGTTGACCTGCAGGTCGGTGAAGCCGAATTTCGCCTGGAGCGAGCCCTTCGCCTCGTCGCGCGTCTTCGAGGCGCGGATGATGCGCACGACCTCGTCGAGGTTTTCGATCGCGAGCAGGAGGCCGTCCACGATGTGCTTGCGGGCCTGGGCCTTCTTGAGGTCGAAGCGCGTCCGCCGCGTGATGACCTCGAAGCGGTGGTCGACGTAGCACGCGAAGTATTCCTTCAGGTTCAGGATCTTCGGCCGCCCGCCGACGATCGCGAGCAGGATCGCGCCGAACGTCGTCTGGAGCTGCGTGTGCTTGTAGAGGTGGTTCAGGACGATCTCGCCGACCGCGTCGCGTTTCAGGTCGACGACGATGCAGATCTCGTCCTCCGTCGTCTTCTTGCCCTTCGGCGCGCCCTTCGCGTCGCTCGTGTGACCGCCGGAGATGTCGCGGATGTCCGAGACGCCCTCGATGACCTTCTCCTTCACGAGCGTGGCCATGTGGGTGATCATCTCGCGCTTGTTGACGCCGTAGGGGATCTCGCTGATGACGATCTTCTCGCGCCCGGTCTTCGCGTCGACGACGACCTCGGCCTTGCCGCGCACCGTGAGCTGGCCGCGCCCGAGCTTGTACATCGCGCGGATGCCGTTCACGCCGCAGATTTCGGCCCCCGTCGGGAAGTCGGGGCCCTTCACGAACTGCATGAGGTCGTCGACCGAGCAGTCGTCGCGGTGCTGCACGTAGTAGTCGATGCCGTCGCAGAGCTCGACGAGGTTGTGCGGCGGAATGTTCGTCGCCATGCCGACGGCGATGCCCGACGAGCCGTTCAGGAGCAGGTTCGGCAGCTTCGCGGGCAGGACGGTCGGCTCCTCCTGCGTCTCGTCGAAGTTCGGCATCATGTCGACCGTGTCCTTCTCCAGGTCGCCCAGAAGCTCGTCCGTCACCTTCTGCATGCGCACCTCGGTGTAGCGCATCGCGGCCGGCGGGTCGCCGTCGATCGAGCCGAAGTTGCCGTGGCCGTCGACGAGCGGGAGGCGCAACGAGAAGTCCTGCGCGAGGCGGACGATCGCGTCGTAGACGGACGAGTCGCCGTGCGGATGGTACTTGCCGATGACCTCGCCGACGACGCGGGCGGACTTCACGTGCTTCGTGTTCCACGCATTGCCGAGCTCGTGCATCGCGAAGAGACAGCGGCGGTGGACGGGCTTCAGCCCGTCCCGCACGTCCGGCAGCGCACGCCCGATGATGACGCTCATGGAGTAGTCGATGTAGTCCCTCGACATCTCCTCTTCGATGTTCACGTCTTCGAGGATGCCTCCGACCGGCGCCGCGTTCTTCGTCTCTTCTTCGCTCATAGGCGTGTATTATAGCATTTTCGCGCGTCTTACGTCCGATGGATCTTCTCGTTCGCCGCCGCGACCTTGGCCTTCAGCTCTTCCTTGTGCGCATGGAACTTCGCGCGCAGCGTCGCATCCGCCGTGCCGAGGATCTGGACGGCCAGAAGCGCCGCGTTCGTCGGGCCCGCGCTGCCGCAGGCGACCGTCGCGACGGGCACGCCGGACGGCATCTGCACGGTCGCGTAGAGCGCGTCGAGCCCGTTCAGCGCCCCGCCCGCGACGGGGATGCCGATGACGGGCAGAACCGTCGCCGCCGCGAGGACGCCGCCGAGGTGCGCCGCGCCTCCGGCCGCCGCGATGATGACCTTGAGGCCGCGCGCCTCCGCCGTCTTCGAATACTCGATCGCGACCTCCGGCGTGCGGTGCGCGCTGATGACGCGCGTCTCATACGCGACGCCGAACGTCTCCAGCGTGGCGCACGCCTTCTGGACGAGCGGCCAGTCCGAATCCGAGCCCATGACAATACCAACGACTGCCTGTTCCATGCTTTAAGTCCTTTCTTGGTTAGAAGGAGAGGATTATACCAAAATGTCGCGCGCGAGACGACGGGCGAGGACGGGCAGCCCCGGATCGCGCGCACCGCACGTCACAAGGCAGCCGAAGGCATCGCGATGCGCCGCGCACCAGTCGAACGCCGCGTCGAGGTCGGCGACGAGCGTCACGCGCGCGCCGACTGCCGCGTCCGCACGCGCCACCGCCGCGACGAGCGCGTCCGAGTTGATCGAGCGGTCGGTCGTGCCGCCCGCATCATAGACGGGCAGCAGGAGAAGCCGATCCTGCGGACGAATCGTCTCCGCGAACATTACCGCGAGCGCGTCCTTCATCTTGCGGAGCGGCGCGTAGCCGTGCGGACGCCAGATTGCGCAGACGCCCTGCGGATACTTCTCGGCGAGCGTCGTCCACATCGCCCGCAGCTTCTCCGGATTGTGCGCATAGTCGTCGTAGACCCCCTCGCCCACGCGCTGCAGACGGCGTTCGACGCCACGAAACGTCTTCATCGCGGCCATCGCCTCGTCGGCGTCTACGCCCAACGCCACCGCCATGCGCACCGCCAGTTCGGCATTCTGCCGATTGTGTTCGCCCGGGATCGGCACGTCCAAGCCTTCGATTTTTAACCACGAATCTTCACGAATCTTCACGAATCGAGCGCAGGCCTCCATGTCCATCCGTGTTAATCCGTGGTTAAAAATCTTTCGTCCGTCCACCACTGGTCCGGGGCAGTCCTTCACGAACGCATCAAAGACCGCGTCCATCTCCTCCTTCGAGTAGTGGTCGGCGGAGGCGTTCGTGACAATCGCCGCGTAGGGGCTGAAGGCGACGAGCGACCTGTCGCTCTCGTCCACCTCGGCGACGGCGTATGCACCGCGTCCGAAGCGCACGGCACCCTCCCAGCCCGGCACGTTCGCGCCGTTGACGCACAGCGGATCGAGTCCGCATTCGGCGAGGACGTGGCCAAGCATCGCCGTCACCGTCGACTTGCCGCACGTGCCGACGACGGCGACGAGCCTGTGCCCCGCGAGCGTGCGGGCGAGGGCCTTGGCGCGATGCGTGACGGGAATGCCGAGTTCGCGCGCCTTGCGGAGACCGGGGTTCGTCTCCTCAATGGCCGTCGAGACGATGACCTCGTCCGTCGCCGCATCGACACCGCGGCCGTCGTCGGGGAAGACCTTCACGCCGAGCGATTCGAGAAAGCGGACGTTCGGCGTGTCCAGCGTGCGGTCGGCGCCCGTCACCGTGTCGCCCAGCTTCACGAGGGCCGTCGCGAGCGCGCTCATGCCAACGCCGCCGATTCCAATCAAGTGCCGTTTCGCCATGCCTGCCCTCTTCAGCCGCCGGCCTTGACGAGGCAGGCGAGGCCCAAGACGAAGAGCGCGAGCATCGCGGCGTTGAGGACGTGCGAACGCCTCGGCGCACCCGCGAACTCCTTCCAGACGAGGATGCCCCACAAGGCGGAGACGAGCGTCGCGCCCTGGCCGAGCGCGTAGGAGACCGCCGCGCCCGCCGTGCCCGCCGTCACGAAGGAGAGCAGCGTGCCCGTCGCCCAGATCGCGCCGCCGAGGACGCCGACAAGATGGATCGGGAACGCGCCCCTGAACCAGTCCGCGCCCTTCACCGGCTCGCCCGCGACGGGCTTTTTCATCGCGAGCGTGTTGAAGACGAAGTTCGACGCGAAGACACCGCACGCGAAGACGAAGAACCCCGTGTAGGGCGTCAGCCTCCCGGCGGCGGGCGCGGTCGTGCCCTGCAGAAACGAGAGGTCGACGGCGCGGTTGACGAGCGGCGAGAACCAGCTCATCAGGAGGCCCGCGACGATCGCGAGGACGAGCCCCTTGCGCGTGTCGTTCGGCGCGCCGGACGCGCCGCCGCCCGCCGTCTGCTTCGCCCGGAACGCGAGCGCGTTGCAGACGATCGACGCGACGATCAGCCCCAGCCCCGTCCAGATCAGCGCGGGCTCGCCCTTGCCGTCCACGAAGTAGTTCGCGACCGTGCCGCCCACGAGCGCGAGGCCGACGCCGACCGGGAACGCGACGGACATCCCCGCGACCGCAATCGCCGCCGCGAGCAGGATGTTGGAGGCGTTGAAGACGATGCCGCCGAGGAACGGCCACGCCCACGATGCGCCGAAGCTCGCCCGGAGGTTCGCCGCGAAGCCCCAGGCGCCGTGCGCGCCCGTCGAGCCCAGCGTAAAGCCCGCAAGGACGGAGAAAAGCAGAAGCCCGATCACGTAGTCCCAGTAGAAGAGCTCATAGCGCCAGCTCTTGCCCGCGAGCTTCTGGGTGTTGCCCCACGAGCCCCAGCAGAGCATGGTGACGACGCAGAGCAGGACGGCGAGCGTGTAGTTCGAACAGTAGTACATGGCTTAGCGGACCTCCTCGCGGAACGGGACGGACGACTGGGCACCGAGGCGCGTGACGGAAATCGCGGCGGCCTTCTGCGCAAAGGCGATGGCGTCCGCGCAGGAGGCCCCCTCGGCGAGCGCGACGACGAACGCGCCGTTGAACGTGTCGCCGGCGGCCACGCAGTCGACGGCCTTGACTTTCTTCGTCGGATAGATGCGGTCGTCGTCGCCGCAGTAGACACCCTTCGCGCCGAGCGTGATGAGGACGTGCTTCACGCCGCGCTTCAGGAACCAGTCGCGCGCCGCGCGCGCGGACGCGGCATCCGTCACCTTGACGCCCGTCAGGATCTCGGCCTCGGTCTCGTTCGGCGTGATCCAGTCGAGCCAGAGGTAGAGCATGCGCGGCAGCTTCCGCGCCGGCGCGGGGTTGAGGACGACCGGGACGCCCGCGAGGTGCGCGGTTCGCGCCGCCACCAGCACCGTCTCGATGGGCGTCTCCAGCTGGAGGAGAAGCGCAGCCGCCCGCTTGAGGTCGGCGGCGAACGGCTGGATGTCCGAGGGCGAGAGCGTGCCGTTCGCGCCCAGCGCGACGGAAATCACGTTCTGGCCCTTTGCGCCGACCATGATGAGGGCGGTGCCGCTCGGCTCCACCGGATCGACGACGAGCCGCGTGTCGATGCCGTCCTCCTTGAGCCGCGCCGCCGTCTCGCGCCCGAAGAGGTCGTCACCAACCTTGGCGATGAAGACGCAGTCGCCTCGGCGCGCGGACAGCCGCGCGACGGCGACCGCCTGGTTCGCGCCCTTCCCGCCCGGCGTCATCCGGAAGCGCCCGCCGGAAACCGTTTCGCCCGGCACGGGGATCTTTCGCCCCGCAATCACCATGTCGGTGTTCGTGGAGCCGAGAACGACGATCTTCTTGCGGGCAACGACCTTTTTCCTCTTCGCGTTTTTCATGATGCGGTATTATCGCATATCCAATCCGCGTTGGCAAGTGCCTCTATCTCTGCGTGAGAATGCGCATCATTTTTTGATATAATTCGACTTATTAAGGTTTGTAGGCATGCGCGAGAGCCAAAAAAGAGCAAAAGGAGCCAAGATGGTATACGTTCAGAACTATGCGTCGCCGGTGGGTGACATGCTGTTGGCGGCGGATGAGAGCGGGCTGACGGGCGTCTGGTTCGACGGCGAGAAGTTCTTCGCCGACAACCTTTCGACGGAACATGAGGAGAAGGAGACGGCGACGCTCGCGTCCGCCAAGCGCTGGCTGGACATCTACTTTTCGGGGAGGGAGCCGGACTTTACACCGCCGCTGCATCCCGTCGGCTCGGCATTCCGCCTGAAGGTCTGGAACATTCTCCTGAAAATCCCCTATGGGCAGACCATTACCTATGGCGAGATTGCGCGGCAGCTGGCGGCGACAAGCGATGGCAGGAAGATGTCCGCCCAGGCCGTTGGCGGCGCTGTGGGACACAACGAAATCTCCATCATCATCCCGTGTCATCGGGTCGTGGGCGCAAACGGCAACCTGACTGGATACGCGGGCGGTTTGAATCGGAAGATCAAGCTGCTGACGTGCGAACACGTTGATATGAGCCGCCTCTTTCTCCCGAAGAGGTGAATCGCGCGGTGATGTCATCGGATCAGTTGCCGGCGCTGAGCAGCCCACCGACGATTCCGCCGAACACGGCCGCGCCAAGTGCCAGCCAGCCATCCGCTTCCGAAGGGCGATGATGGCGTTCCGGCGGCGGAGGCGGCGCGGGACGTTGCGGAGCTGGTGCCGGACGCGGTGCGGGCTTTGGCTGTGCAACGCGGCGGGTGTTAGGACGTGTCGGCGCACGGCCGGGGCGTTCGTTGCGGGGCGCGGGCGCCTGCTGGTGTGTGGGCGCTTTCTGCGGCGCGCGGTTGCCGGGTTTGCCGGGGGCGGCCAGCGACGTGCCGCAAAGCGTGAGGCACGCGAGGCCAACGGTCATTGTCTTCAGGATGTTCTTGTTCATCTTTCTGCCAACCTTTCCGGGCTTTTTGCCCTTACGAGAGAGCAAGGCGAGTTTCCGCGTAAATTCTGACAAGCCGATTTTCATGATGCGCTCTGCGCGGCAGTCGCCCGTATTCCGGCCCGTCGGCCCGACATCTGTCGGCGTCTCCGAGCCAAAAGCGGCTTGCGTCGCCTTAGCAGCAGCAAGATTGCTTTCGCAGAACACGGAGATGATGGAGAGGCGGAGGCACGGAGTGCCGTTACGTGATTCACGAAACCCGAAGTCTGATCGATGCCTGACCGTCTGCGGCTCACGCCTCCGCGTCTCCCGGTCTCCGCTTCCTCCGCGCTCAGCGCACCCCGCCTAGCGGCCCCTTCGGGCAGCTTCGCAGGGGGATATGCAGGCCTTCCCGTGCAGGACGCAAGTCGCCCGCCCGGAAGCGGGAGCACCTACACCGCACGTCGGCAAGCGACAGAACAAGCGCGACGGGGCAATGATGCGGACGACTTCGGAGATCGGATCATCTACATGGAGCGATTTTTTCGTCTTCCACCCGTACTCGTCAACGCATCCCGAAATTTGATATAATTCACCTCGTCGGTCGGCGGTGACGTTGGGCTGACGATTGATCTTTGATATCGGCGGCACGCGCCTACAGGGAGTTTGCCGCCATCATCAAATGTGCGCAAGCGCATTTTTTGCTTCTCTGGAAACCGCTAATTTTCAAGATGTGAAGCGAAGAATGTGGCTGCGCAGGCCTGCATACAGGGGGCATTTCACGCCCTCTCTCAGTATGCCCGCTCTGCGTGCCCGTTCTTTGGTATTTCACATCGGGCTCTTAGCGGTGCCTTCCAGAGAGATATCTTGAACGAGGCACGCGCTATTTTGTCGCCGCACGTCCCCGTTTTTCGAACAGGGCGGCGAGGAG
>CAKURH010000044.1 GCA_934675625.1 uncultured Kiritimatiellota bacterium | reverse complement strand
CCCCTAGGGTGGCGGCCGCGCCATCGCCAAGGATCGCGTCATCCGCCGCGCCCGGCACGCCCGCCGACCAACGGTTGGCGTCAGACCAGTCGCCCGTTCCCGTGAACGTCGTCTCCGCCGCGTGCGCGGCCAGCGAAAGGCCGACGCCCAGCGCCGCGAGACCAATTCCCGAATGCAGTTTTTTCATGTTTGGCTTTCTCCTGTTGTTTTCAAGGTGCGCCTATTATACCATAAATTTTTGAACAAGAGAGCCAATAATTCGTAAAAATTTTACACCAACAAATCGAAAGCCTCCGGCAAGGCAAAAGCGCCACGGCGAACCGTGGCGCTTTTGGGCTGTCTGGGAAAGCGGAATCTTTCGGGTTACCAGGCGTAATGCGCGAACGCCTTGTTGGCGGCGGCCATTTTGTGAACGTCGTCGCGCTTCTTGATGACGTTGCCCTGACCGGCGAACGCATCGAGGATCTCGGCGGCGACCGCGGCCGGCATGCCCATGCCGTGGCGGGCCGACGCATACTGCGTCGTCCAGCGCAGGGCGAGCGAGAGCTGGCGGTTCTCCTTGATCGGGGTCGGCACCGGGTAGGTCGTGCCGCCGACGCGGCGGGTCTTGACCTCGACCTGCGGCTTCATGTTGTCGATCGCGATCTGGACGACCTCAAGCGGGGACTCGACCGGCTTCTCGTCCTTCACGAACTTGGCCGGCTCTTCCTTCATCTTCTCGGCGATCTTGTCGATCGCGCCGTAGACGATCTTCTCGGCGACGGTCTTCTTGCCGTCCTTCATGATGACGCGGATCATGTGCGCGACGAGATCCGAATTGTACTTCGGGTCGAGGACGACGCGCTTGACGATGACTTTACCTCTGCGGCTCATGGCTTACTTCCCCTCTTCCTTCTTCTGACGCTTCATGCCGTACTTCGAGCGGCTGCGGTTGCGGCCCGCGACGCCGAGGGAGTCGAGCTTGCCGCGCACGATGTGGTAGCGGACGCCCGGAAGGTCCTTCACACGGCCGCCGCGCACGAGCACGACGCTGTGTTCCTGAAGGTTGTGGCCTTCGCCCGGAATGTAGGCCGTCACCTCGTAGCCCGACGTCAGGCGCACACGGGCGACCTTGCGGAGAGCCGAGTTCGGCTTCTTGGGGGTCATCGTCTTGACGACGAGACACACGCCGCGACGCTGGGGGCAGCTCTTCAGCGCGGGCGACTTCGAATGCTTGGCGAGGGGGCTGCGCCCCTTGCGAATCAGCTGATTGATTGTCGGCATTTAGTTGTTTTCCTTACTTTCCCAAAACAATTTCGGTATAGTATATCATGATTCACCCCCCTCTGACAAGGGGGTATTTTCATTTTCATCTTTTCGCCGGTCACCGCCCTCAGTGCGCGTCGAGCCAGTTCGCCCCTTCGCCGAGGCCGACGTCAAGCGGCACGCCGAAGTCGAGCGCCGTCGTCATTTCGCGGCGCACGATCTCCTTCACGCACGCGGCCTCGTCCTTCGGACAGTCGAAGACAAGCTCGTCGTGGATCTGCAGCACCATCTTCGACCGCAGGCGCTCGGCCTTGAGCGCACGGTCGACCTTCACCATCGCGAGCTTGATGAGATCCGCCGCGCTGCCCTGGATCGGCGTGTTGATCGCATCACGCTCCGCCGACTGCCGCGCCGTCGCGTTGCGCGAGTTGATGTCGCGCAGGGTGCGGCGGCGCCCAAGCACCGTCTCGGCGTAGCCCGTCGCGCGCGCCCGCTCGATCGCCGCGTTCATGAAGTCCTTCACCTTCGGATAGAGCCGGAAGTACGTCTCGATGAGGTCGGCCGCCTCCTTGCGCGGCACCTTCAGGCGCTGCGAGAGCCCGTACGGCGAGATGCCGTAGATGATGCCGAAGTTCACCGTCTTGCACTTTGCGCGCTGCTCGGGCGTCACGAACGCCGGCATCAGGTTGTAGACGCGCGCGGCCGTGTCGCGGTGGATGTCCTCGCCGCGCGCGAACGCCTCCCGCATCGCCGCGTCGCCCGAAAGCGCCGCCATCAGGCGCAGCTCGATCTGCGAGTAGTCAGCCGAGACGAGCACGTGGTTCTCGTCACGCGCGACGAACGCCCGGCGGATGCGCTTGCCGCGCTCGGTGCGGATCGGGATGTTCTGCAGGTTCGGGTCGGACGACGAGAGCCGCCCCGTCTCGGTGAACGCCTGCGCGAACGTCGTGTGAACGCGCCCTTCCGCGTCGATGAGCGTCGGCAGCTTGTCCACGTAGGTCGACTTCAGCTTCGTGCAGGCGCGATACTCGAAGATCAGCGGCACGATCGGATGCGCGTCGGCGATCTTCGAGAGGGCCTTCTCGTCCGTCGACCACTGGCCGGACGCCGTCTTCTTCGAGCCCGTGAGCCCCAGCCGGTCGAAGAGCAGCGCCGCGAGCTGCTTCGGCGAGTCGGGATTGAACCCCGGCTCGGCGTACTGGCGGATCTGCCGCGTGTAGTCGAGGATCTCGCGGTCGAGCTCGCGCCCGTATTCCCGCAGGGCCTCGGTGTCGATCCGCACGCCCTCGCGCTCCATCTCGCAGAGCACCTTGACGAGGGCCTCCTCCGTCTCCAGCGCGGGCGGGGCGGGGGCGACGCCGCGCTGCTCCAGCGCGAGGGCCTGTCCCCGCAGAAGGTCGTCCAGCTGCAGCGTGACGTCCGCATCCTCCGCCGCGTAGTCCGTCACGCGCGCGATGTCCTTGCCGACGAGCGTCGGCTCCGGCTTGCGGCGCTCCTGCGGGCCCGCGACGTCCTCGAAGCGGATCATGCGGTAGCCGAGCAGCTGCTCCGACAGGTCCTTGAGGCCGTGCCGCGCCGCCGCGTCGAGGCAGTAGTGCTCCAGCAGCGTGTCGCGCGGCGTCGTGCCGAAGCCGATGCCGTAGCGGTGCAGCACGGTGCGGTCGAACTTGACGTTGTGGCCGACCAGAATCTTCGCCGGATCGGCGAAGAGCGGACGGAACACGTCAACCAGACCGGCGTCCACATACCACGCCTTGCCCTTCGCCGTCGCAAACGAGAACCCGATGAGGCGGCACGTCGTCGCGTCCGTCGCGGTCATCCCCGGCTCGCGCGCCGTCGTCTCGGTGTCGAACGCGACGCGCTCTTCCTTCATCAGCTCGTCGAGCAGGCGCTGCGCGTCGGCTTCGGTCGAGACGTAGCGGTAGTCGTGGGGAACCGAGGCGATGGACGTGAGGGACTTGAGGGGCGCGGGCGACGCGAGGCCGGTCTCTTGCCCCTCTTGACCCTCTCGTCCCTCAAGCCCGGCCTCCTCGCCCAGCAGCTCCCGCGCGAGGCGGTTCAGCTCGAACTTCGCGCAGACCTTCGCGAGCTTGTCCCGGTCGACGCCGTCGAGGCGGTAGGCGTCCCAGTCCGGCTCGATCGGCACGTCGGTGCGGATTGTCGTCAGGAACTTCGAGATCTTCACGTCCTCGCGTCCGGCGAACACCTTCTCCGCGAGCTTGCCCTTGAGCTTCGACTGGTTTTCGAGCAGCCCCTCGACCGAGCCGAACTTCGACAGCAGGTCCGCCGCCGTCTTCTCGCCGACGCCGCGGATGCCGGGGATGTTGTCGGCCGCGTCGCCCGCGAGCGCGAGGTAGTCGATCATCTGCGCGGGACTCGCGAGATGCCAGCGTCCGCAGACGCCCGACACGTCGTAGATCTCCGCCGCGTCGCCGGCGCGCGCGGGACGGTAGAGCTTCACGCCGGGGCGGACAAGCTGCGCGGCATCCTTGTCGGGCGTGGCCATGTAGACGTCGAAGCCCGCCGCCGCGCCCTTCACGGCCAGCGTGCCCATCACGTCGTCCGCCTCGAAGTCCGCAACACGCACGACGGGAATCTTCAGGGCCTCGGCCAGCTCGAAGGCGTAGGGGATGGACGCGGCCAGGTCTTCGGGCATCTTCTCGCGCTGGGCCTTGTAGGGCGCATAGGCGCGGTGACGGAACGTCGGGCCGCCCGGATCCATCGCCAGCACCGCGTGCGTCGGACGCTCCTTCTTGAGGATCGCCTGCAGGCCGTTCGCGAGGCCGAGCAGCGCGGACGTGTTGATGCCGCCCGCCGTGAGGCGCGGATTGCGCAGAAAGACAAAGTGCCCCCGATAGAGGAACGGCATCAGGTCGATGATGAAAAGCTTGTTCATGTTCAGCCCGCCCGTCCGTCCAGCGGCTTGACCGTCATCGTGAGATTCTGCTGCGCGGCGACTACGACGTCGGTCCCCGCCGGAATCGACGTCGCGGCAACCGCCGTCCATTCGGCATCGCCAATGAGGACACGCCCCGTCTTCGGCGGTGCGATCGCCTCCGTGACCTGTCCGACGCGCCCGACGTAGTCGTTCGTCAGCCCGCGCGCCGCGCCGTCCTTCTCGCCAACGAAGACCTTCTTCAGGGCGCGACGCAACAGGACGATGTAAAGAATCGACAGAACCGAGAACGCGGCCATCTGCCACGTCCCGTCGAAAGCCGCGCCAAACGCGAAGCGCAGCACGCCGACCGTCGCGGCCGCAAGCCCGAAAAAGCAGAGCACGAACCCCGGCGCGACGAGCTCCAAGAGCATCAGCGCCAAACCGGCGTAGACCCACAGCCAAGCACACGACGTCATTTCTTTCCTCCTTCATGAATGTCGACAATCGTCGCCCCGGGGAACGCCCCCAGGACATCATCGTTCAGGCGCGGATCGTCCAAGACCTCCCGCCGCGACACGGGTTGCGCGGGCTTCGGCGCCGCCTCGGCGGACACGGGCTTGGGCGCAGGGGGCGGTTCAGGCTTCGGCGCGGCCGCCGAAGCCGCGACGGGCGCCGGGGCCGACTGGGGCGCCGCCGTCGTCGGCGCGGCAGCGACTGGCAGTCCCTCCCGCAGCCCTTTCACCGCGCGCAGCAGCTCGTCGACCGTCGCCGTCGTCGCGAGGCGCGAGGCACGGATGAGCGACATCTCGATCAGCGTCCGCACCGACAACACATAGCGCAGCTTGTCTTCCATCTCCGCGAGCTGGTCACAGACCCGGAAGACGCGCCCCGGATCGATCCCCTGCGCCTGAGCCTCCAGAATCCGGATCTGGTCAGGCGTCGCCTCCAGCGACCTGGACTTCGGGCCGAGCGCCTGGAGGACGACGAGGTTGCGGAAATGCTGAAGCAGCTCGCCTGAAACCCGCCGCATGTTCTTGCCGGCGGAGTCGAACATCTCAATCGCCTCAAGGATCGCCGCCGTGTCGCCCTTCAGGATCGCGCCGGCAAGGTTCTCCAGCGCGCCCCGGCTGACGAGCCCGAACACGCCGAGCGCATCCTCTTCGGTGATCTTGTCGCCCTTGAAGGAGATGAGCTGGTCGAGCGACGAGAGCGCGTCGCGCATGCCGCCCTCCGCACCGCGCGCGATGGCGAGAAGCGCGTCTTCCGCCGCCTCGATCTTCTCCTTCTCGCAGATGTACTTCAGGCGCGCGACGATGTCATGCGTCTGGATGCGCCGAAGGTCGAAGCGCTGGCAGCGCGAGACGATCGTCGGCAGCACCTTGTCGCCCTCCGTCGTCGCGAAGATGAAGCGCACGTGCGGCGGCGGCTCCTCCAGCGTCTTCAGGAGCGCGTTCCACGCCGCGCCGGAGAGCATGTGGCATTCGTCGATGATGTAGATCTTGAACTTCGAGCCGGTCGGCTTGAACGGACACTGCTCGATGATGGGCCGCACGTCCTCGACCTTGTTGTGCGAGGCCGCGTCAAGTTCCGTGACGTCGATCGAGCGCCCGGCGGCGATTTCCGTGCAGTTCGTGCACGCGCCGCAGGGCTCGACGCCGTTCGGCGAGAGGCAGTTGAGGGCCTTCGCGAAGATGCGCGAGAGCGTCGTCTTGCCGATGCCGCGCGGGCCGATGAACAGGTAGGCGTTCGCGATGCGGTTCGCCTCGATCGCGTGCCGCAGCGTGCGCACGACATGCTCCTGCCCGACGACATCGTCAAACGTCATCGGGCGGTATTTCAGCGGCAGGGCGATATGCGTGGTTTCGGCCATGGCAAATGAGAGCGTAAATCCGCGCGCGGACGCGGACGCGCGGTCAGCGCTGGACGCGGCCCGTGCCGTTGCCGGCCGCGAGCGCCTCGACCTCCGCGACC
The DNA here is from genome assembly GCA_934675625.1 of uncultured Kiritimatiellota bacterium. Taxonomy (GTDB): domain Bacteria; phylum Verrucomicrobiota; class Kiritimatiellia; order RFP12; family UBA1067; genus UBA1067. The sequence continues at coordinate 24,313 of CAKURH010000044.1, read as the reverse complement.
GAGACGAGATTGAAATCGTGCTCGATCGAGTGCTTCAGGCAGCTCGCCGCCACCGCGAAGTCGATTGCCGCCTGATCCTTCCGCCCGGTCGCGAGCGCGTAGATGAGCCCGCCGCCGAAGCTGTCGCCGCCGCCCACGCGGTCGACGATGTGCACCTTGTATTCGGTCGAGAAGCAGGCCTTCTTCGTCTTCGCGTCGTAGAGCATGCCGGCCCAGAGGTTGTCGAAGGCCGACAGCGACGTGCGGAGCGTGATCGCGACCTTCTTGCAGCCGAACCGCTGCACGAGCTGCTCGGCGACCGAGACGTAGCCCGCCTTGTCGAGCTTGCCCGACTCGACGTCGCTGCCCTTGCCGACGATGCCGAAGACGTCCGCCGCGTCCGCCTCGTTGGCGATGAGGACGTCGACGTAGGGGACGAGCTTCGCCATGCACGCGCCGGCCTCCGCGCGCGTCCAGAGCTTGCCGCGATAGTTGAGGTCGCAGCTGACCGTGATCTTGTGCGTCTTGCAGAACTTGAGCGCGTCAAGGCAGATCGCGGGCAATTCGCCGCCGAGGGCGGGGGTGATGCCCGTGAAGTGAAACCACTTCGCGCCCTTCAGGATCTTCGCCCAGTCGAAGTCGCCGCGCTTCGCGAGCGCGATCGACGAGCCCGCGCGGTCGTAGACGACCTTCGACGCGCGCTGCGAGGCGCCCTTCTCGACGAAGTAGATGCCGAGGCGCGGCCCGCCCCAGACGATGCCGTCCGTCGCGACGCCGAAATGCCGCACCGCGTTGCGCGCGCACGCGCCGAGGGGGTTGTCGGGGAGCTTCGTCACGAACGCGGCGTCCAGCCCGTAGTTCGCGAGCGAGACGGCGACGTTCGCCTCGCCGCCGGCGTAGGATGCCTCGAAACGGTCAGCCTGAACGAAGCGGTTGTAGCCCTCAGGGTTGAGGCGCATCATGATTTCACCGAATGTAACGATTTTCATGGGTCTGTTGTTGCGTGTTTATTTAGGGTTAAGGTTGAAGAAGAAAGTCAAATGCGGTTGCGAATTATAGCAGAACGCCCCGCAAAAGGTCAATGGCGGCGATTTCATTCGGCTTCAGCGCGTCGCGTAGGCGGGCGAGGCGAATGGCGGCGTGTCCGTGCGGCCCTCACGCCAGGCGCGGACGGCCTCCAGCCGCGCCTTCAGGTTCGCCTCGCGGCCGAGCCCCGTCGGCGTGTAGTAGCGCCGCCCCTCCAGCGATTCGGGCAGGCACGACATCCGCGCGATCTTCTCGTCCGTGTCGTGCGCGTAGACGTAGCCCTTGCCGTAGTCGAGGCTCTTCATGAGCCGCGTCGGCGCATTGCGGATCTGCAGCGGCACCGGCTCGGCCATCATCTTCTGCGCGTCCGCCGCCGCCCGGTTGTACGCCTCCTCCATCGCGTTCGACTTCGGGGCGAGCGCAAGGTAGACGACGATCTGCGTCAGGTGCACGCTGCACTCCGGCACGCCGAGGTTGTGGCAGGCGTCCCAGACGGCGTTCGCGAGCAGAAGCGCGTTCGGGTCGGCGAGCCCCACGTCCTCGCTCGCGAAGCGGACGCACCGCCGCGCGATGTAGAGCGGATCCTCCCCGCCCTCCAGCATGCGCGCGAGCCAGTAGACCGCCGCGTCCGGATCGGAGTTGCGCATCGACTTGTGCAGGGCCGAAATGATGTTGTAGTGCTCTTCGCCGTTCTTGTCGTAGAGAAGCGCCTTGCGGCTCACGACCTGCGAGAGGACGTCCTCCGTGATCGCGGGCCGTCCGTCCGCCCCGAACGCCGCGTTCGCGACCGCCGTCTCCAGCGTGCCGAGCGCGTGACGCGCGTCGCCGTTTGCGTAGACCGCGATCTTGCGCAACGTCTCGTCGCTCGCCTGCACGTCCAGCTTGCCGAAGCCGCGCTCCGATTCGAGCGCACGGCGCAGGAGGCGCACGAGGTCGTCTTCGGTCAGGCCCTTCAGGACGAACACCTTGCACCGCGAAAGGAGCGCGGAGTTGACCTCGAAGCTCGGGTTCTCCGTCGTCGCACCGATGAGGATGATCGAGCCCTGCTCGACGAACGGCAGAAAGGCGTCCTGCTGCGCCTTGTTGAAACGGTGGATCTCGTCCACGAAGAGGACGGTGCGAATGCCGACGCGACGGCCCGACTCGGCGCGCGCCATGATCTCCTTGATCTCCTTGATGCCGCTCGTCACGGCCGAGTAGTTGACGAACTCGGCCTTCGTCAGGTTCGCGATCACGTTCGCGAGCGTCGTCTTGCCGACGCCGGGCGGCCCCCAGAGGATCATCGACGGGATCTGGTCGCGCTCGATCATCTGCCGCAGCAGCTTGCCTTCGCCGACCAGATGCTCCTGGCCGACGAACTCCGACAGGTCGCGCGGACGCATCCGCGCGGCCAGCGGCTCCGGCGCGGCGTTCTCGCCGTCCGCCAACGCCCCCTCGATCAGCGACATCTGCCTCATGACGAGGCGTATTATAGCACACTTACTCGCATTTCGGGCAGTCGACCGCGCGCGTCTTGACGAGCTTAGTCGCGTGCGGCGGCACGAGGGCCGAATACGCGCCGGCGTGGCGCCCCTCGCACTTCTGCCGCCAGAGGTCCTTGACCCACCGCTCGCCGCCGAGGCCCAGCTCCGCGAACGGCACCGTGATCTCGCGGGCGAACGGATACTTGTTGACAAGGGCGACGGCCGTGAAGCCGCCGACGAGCGGCCGCGCCCAGACCTCCTCCGCGTCCGTCCGGCGGATGCGCCGGGCGATCTTGCCGAGCCGGTCCTGGCTCACGGCGAGCACCTCGTCGTTGACGAGCAGGCTGCGCGTGAACGCGTCGAGCTTCGTCAGGTCGCAGCCGATCAGGAGCGGCGAGCCGAGCATGCACCACAGCGAGACGTGCGTGTACTGCTCGTTCGGCGTGAGGAACGTCGGGTGCGTGAAGCCGCACGAGCGCTGGTCGCCGACGATCATCATGTCAAGGTCGATCCAGCAGCCGGGCCCCGCCCATTTCCAGTAGTTCTCCGCGCCGAGGCGCGACTCGACCGACCGCCACAGCCACGGCCACGAGTCCTTCATGTCCTCCCAGACGCGCCAGGCGTTCGCCCCGGTCTCGCGCGCCCATTCCTCGGCGTGGCCCATGCCGTACTGGCAGAAGGAGTAGAGGATGTCGCGGTTCTGCCGCTTGAGGCAGTCCTGCATCAGCCGATAGGGCCGCACCTTCGAGTCGCCGCGCACGTCGCGCCAGTCGCCGATGTGCCACGGCAGCCCGCCGCGCTCGTCCGCGATGACCTCGTCATAGGAGCACCAGTCGTACTTGACGTAGTCGAAGCCCCAGTCCGCCCACTGCGCCGCGTCCTGCAGCTCGTGCCCGTAGCTGCCCTCGCAGCCGCCGCAGGTCGTCGGCCCCGGCGAGGAGTAGAGCCCCGCGCGGAAGCCGAGCGCGTGGATGTCGTCCGTCAGGCCCTTCATGTCGAGGAACGACGGGTTCGCCCGGATGCGCCCTTCGGCGTCGCGGGCGGGCCCGCGCAGTTCGGGACGGTCCTTGTTCTGCGGCGAATTGTTCATCTCCCAGAAGTCGTCGAGGTTGATGTAGGCCCAGCCGTGGTCGCCGAGGCCCGTGGCATCCAGCGCGCGCGCGGCCTCCCGCGCATGCTCGCCCGTGAACCGCGAGCCCCAGATGTTCCAGCTGTTCCAGCCCATGGGCGGCGTCAGGGCGATCGTGTCCCCGACCGCGAGGCGGATCGTCCGCGTCGCCCGGCCCTTCGCGTTCTCGGCCGTCACCTCGATGTCATAGTCGCCCTTCTGCGCCGGCGCCGTGCCGCGCAGGATCCCCTTGTCGGGATCAAGCGTCACGCCGTCCGGCAGACCCTTCGCCGTAAAGCGCAGCGGGCGTTCGCCGGACGTCGCGACGCGGAAGACGATCGGCCGCCCGGGGCGCACGCCCCAGATGTCCGCGCCGTTGATCTGCGGCTCCGGCTTCTCCGGCGGCGTGAGGATGCCGAGCTGCCGCATCGCCTCCGGCCCGCCGACCGGTTCGATCCGCGCGTCGTCCGCGCACGTGATGCGCGCGTCGAGCCAGTCGCCGTAGGCGGCGTCGAACGCGGCCCACGGAGCGTCCGACGACGTCTCCAGCACGAGTTCCCGGACACCGGCGAGGTCGACGTGCACCTCGACCGGCGGCAGGCCCTCGCGCAGGGACGGCGACCGCCAGGCGACCTTGCCGTCCGCCCACACCCGGAAGACCATCTGCACCTGCCGGTCGCCGCGCTTCAGGCCGTGCGCGCAGTCGTCCACGCCGACGCGCGCGTCGAACGCCGTCGCGCGCCCGTCCAGCCGAAAGCCGACCGCCCCCTCGGCGCGCGTGCCGATGCCGCGCGCGAAGACCTTTTCCGCGACGGTCAGCGGCGTGCCGACGACCGTCTGGCGCACGCCCGTCCGGTCGCCGCGCCCGTTATACGCGCCGGACAGGTCCAGCGCATCCACATACCGCACGTCGCCGACCGCCGATCCGGCCGCCAGCGCCGTCCATCCGGCCAGCAAAATGAGACTCGTTTTCATCTGGTTCGTTTTCCTTTGTTGTGTTGTTGTGCCGGATAGTATACCAAAAAAACGCGCACCGTCCACAAAAGACATATCCACTTTTTTCACTTCAGGTGGCGGTCGGCGAAGTCCATGAACCGCTCCCAGTCGAACGGCATCAGCCGGTGCGGCCCCTCGTGGCAGTGGTAGCCCATGCGGTATTCCCGTCCGTAGGCCCGGTAGAGGTCGTGCGCGGCGTCCCAGGCGGCCTTCTCCGCCGCCGGCCCGGCCCAGGCGTCCTCGCTGCCGCTCGCCACGTAGACAAGGCGCGGCGCCATCAGGCGGATGAGGTCGTCCGCATCGTGCGGCACCTCGGCGTCGCGTCCGATCCATGCCGTCAGGGCCGGGCAGAACCAGTTCGGGAACGTGTGCAGGATCTGCGCGAAGGTCTCGGCCTTCGGGTCGTTCGCCCGGCCGAGGCGCGCCCCGCCGCACCCCGAGCCGTTCGAGACGGCCATCGCGAAGCGCGTGTCCTGCGCGCCCGTCCAGAGGGCGGTCTTGCCGCCCCGGCTGTGGCCGACCACCGCGACGCGCGTCGCATCGAGTTCGGGACGCGACTCGATCCAGTCCATCACACGCGAGTTGCCCCACGCCCAAGCGCCGATCGTGCCCCAGCTGTCGGCCGCGCGCACGACGTTCGTCGCCGCGCGGTCGCCCGTCGCGAGATAGGCGATGATGCCGACGGGCCAGCGGAAGAGCGTCTTCTCGTACCGGCTCGAATTGGGGCAGACGTCATTGAAGTTCCAGCGCACGTAGGCGTAGCCGCGCGCCGTGATCGCGTTCGTCGGGATGCCCGCGTATTCCTCCGGCGCATAGGCGGGCGGCGTGTTGCCGCCGCGATGGTCGCCGAAAAGGAAGACTGGCGCCGGATGCGCCGCGTCCGCGCCCGCCGGCAGGCGGCAGGTGATGTCGATGCGGATGCCGGCGTTCGTGAACGTGACGGACGACGCGCCCAGGCACTGGTCGGGCAGACGGCCGACCGGCGTCTTCCCGAACTGGTTCTCCTCGAACCACCGCAGCGTCTCGGCCCGTCCGCCCTGCTCCCAGGCCCGGACGCGCGCCGCGTCACGGCCTTGCGCGGCCCCACCGCCGACCGCCACCACCACAGCCGCCGCCAGTGGCTTTCCGATTCGACTGAACAGACTCAGATTTGACATGACCAACCTCCTTGCTTTTTGCTTTCGTTTCCTTTTCCGTTTACGGACTGAAAAAATCGCTCACGCGCGCCAAGAGGTCGCCCGCCTCGGACACCGTGTGCACGGACGCGGGGATCGACTTGCGGAAGAGCGCGCCGTAGTTCTTCGTCACGAGGCGCGGGTCGCTGACGATCACGACGCCGCGATCCGACTTCGTGCGGATGAGCCGCCCGAACCCCTGACGGAACTTGATGACGGCCTCCGGCAGCGCGTAGTCGCGGAACGAGCTGCCGCCCGCGCGGTCGATCATCTCGGAACGCGCCTCGACGACGGGATCGCCCACCTGCGCGAACGGCAGGCGCGCGAGGACGACGCACGACAGCGCCTCGCCCGCGACGTCGACGCCCTCCCAGAAGCTCTGCGCGCCGAACAGCACCGTGTTCGCGCGTCCCTTGAGCTGCCGCGTCATCGCCTCGCGCGACAGCCCCTCGCCCTGCACGAGCAGCGTGACGCCCGCCGCCGCGAGCGGCTCGTGCGCGTGCGCGGCGACGGCGTTCATCATCTCGTAGCTCGTGAAGAGGACGAGCGCCCGCCCCTGCGTGATCGCGAAGAGGTCGCGGAGAAACCCCGCCAGCGCCTCCGCATACGCCGCCGAGTCTGCCGCCGGGTCGGGCAGGCAGTCCGGCGCGAGGACGAGCGCCTGGCGGAAGTAGTCGAACGGCGAGGTCGCCGTCAGGAAGCGGAAGCGCTCCTTCGTCCCCAGCCGCCGCGCCATGTACTTGAAGTCGTTGCCGACGCGCAGGGTCGCCGAGCAGAGCACGACCGAGTCCTTCACGTCGTAGAAGATGCGCTTCAGGTCGTCCGCGACCGAGAGCGGCGCGGCCACGAGCCGCACGTAGGCGGCGCGGCGCTCCGACCGCACCCGCTCCGCCCAGTAGGCGTGCGTCGCCTTGTCGCCGCACAGCACGAAGTTCGTCTCGTTCGCGAACGCGATCAGCGACTCGGCGATGCCCGCGACCTGCGCGGAGAGGTCGCCGAGATAGTTGAGCTCCCCGTCCGGCACAGCGCCGTCGAGCGTGTCCCGGAGGTCGTGCAGGAGGTTCACGAGCGCGGCAAGTTCGGCCTCCAGGCGGTTCTGCGCCGCCGCAAGCCGTTTCTCGTCCCAGACGTCGGCCTCATAGGGCTTGAAGAGCCCGTACAGGGAATAGGCGCGCACGCCGTCGTCCGCCACGCGGTAGCGGCAGACCGCGCGATCCTTCGCCGGCCTCAGGAGCTGCGCGGCGACTTCGGCGAGCGCGTCCGCCGCGTTCACGATGCGCATCGAGAGGCGCGAGGCGTCCGACAGGAGGCGCATCACCTTCTCGCCAGACGCGCTGCCCGCGAACGCGCCCTTCTGGAACTGGCGCTCGACCGACGCGAGCGTGCCGGAGACGCGCGGGTTGCGCCCGCGTCCGCGCCGCTGGAGGCGGTTGAGGATGCGCGTCAGGGCCGGCAGCGAGAACTCCGCGCGCAGGTAGTCCGTCGCGATCGACTCCAGGTTGTGCGCCTCGTCCATCACGAGCCGCCCGTAGCTCGGCAGGATGCCGCTCCCCGGCGCCGTCGCCTCGGCGAGGACGAGCGCGTGGTTCGCGATGACGAGGTGCGCCTCGGCGGCGGCCTTGCGCGCCTTGTAGACGAAGCAGCGCGTGTAGTAGGGGCAGCGCCGCCCGCTGCACTCGTCGCCGGGGCAGGCGAGGAGCGCGCGCGGCAGCCCCTCGTAGGAATCGAGGTCGCCGTCCGGCGTGTGCCGGAGCCAGTCGATGAACGCCGGCATGAGCGCCTGCTCGTCGGCGGACATCGTCCAGTACCCGGCGGCGAAGAACTCGCCCACGGCCCGGAGGCAGAGGTAGTTCGTGCGGCCCTTCAGCAACGCGACCCTGAACTTCGCGGCGTCGTCGCCGAGGATGCGGCGCGCGCGCGGGATGTCGGACGAGACGAGCTGCGACTGGAGGTTGCGCGTCGCCGTCGAGACGACGACGGGCGTGTCGTTCGTCCAGGCCCAGAGGATGGACGGCACGAGGTAGGCGAGCGACTTGCCGACGCCCGTGCCGGCCTCGACGACGAGATGCTCGCGCGCGTTGAACGCGGCGGCGATCGCGCCCGTCATGTCAATCTGGCCGGGACGCTCCTCGTAGCCCTCCATGCGACCGAGCGTGCCGCCCGCGCGCAGGTGATCCTGCACGGCCGCGACGTCGATCGGCGCGCAGTCCTCGTGCGTGGGCAGGTGGCGCGTCCGCGCGGCGTCGGGACGCTCCGGGATGAACCCCGCCCAGTTCGGGTCGTCGATGAAGGCCGCCGGCGTCATGCTTCGGAACTGTTCCCCTGTCTCTTCTTCATAGGGACGGCATTATAGCAAAAAGCCTCGCCGAAAAATAGCCCATTGCGCACAGGGGGCAAAATGTGATAGAATGTGCGGCAGTTTTCACGGACCCTTAGCTCAGTCGGTCAGAGCGGGAGACTCATAATCTCTTGGTCGTGGGTTCAAGTCCCGCAGGGTCCACCCGCAAAAAAGTGAAAGGCACGGCCGCGAACGACCGTGCCTTTTCGCTTGAATGGCAATCTTCCGATTACCAGCGGGTCTCGCGACGCGGGCCGCGGTCGCCGCCGCGGAAACCGCCGCGACCGCCACCGAAACCGCCCCGGCCGCCGCCGAAGCCGCCACGTCCGCCGCGGCCGCCGCCGAAACCGCCCTCGCGCTCTTCGCGGGGCTTGGGCTGCGACTCGTTGACGCGCACGGTGCGGCCGTCGAGCTCATGTCCGTTCAGCGCGTCAATCGCAGCCTGCGCCTGAGCGGCGTCGGGCATCGTGACGAAGCCGAATCCCTTGCTGCGACCGGTCATGCGATCGGTGACAACGCGAACGGCGGTAACTTCGCCAAATGGCGCGAACGCCGCCTTCAGACCGTCGTCGGTCGTCGCGTACGCGAGGTTACCAACATAGATTTCCATCTGATCTTTTCCTTGTGTTTCTTTTTTGCACCTGAACGCGAAAGCACCCGCCCTCTTCATCCAAGCACGAAATCGTTAGAAGTTGAACGTCACGCCGACGCCGCCCCACGCGAAGTCCTTCGCATACCCGCCATAGGCGTTGCTCGGCAGGTGGTCGACGTTGTCGCGGAGATCCGGGTCGACGATCGAGCAGTAGGCGACCTTCGCGAAGAGCCCGAAGTGCTCGCTGATCTGGTAGTTGAGGTCAAGGCCGAGCTTCGCCGTCGCGACGCCCGAGTTCTTGTCGCAGTCATACCCGTTCACCGCGCCGTTGAACATCGTCGGGAAGCACCAGTTGTACTGGCGCTCGCGCCAGACGCCCTCGATGTACGGCGTCAGCGACAGCCCGTCCGAGACGGCGACCGTCTTCTTGAGGCCGAAAATCACGAGGTTCGCGCCCTTCGAATACTCGCGCACGACCGTGATGTACGGCACGAGGTAGGGGTTCACGAGCGCAAAGCTGTGGTCGAAGTCCCACGTCGTGTGGGTATGCGTCGCGCCATGGTAGTTCTTCGGCGGATAGTAGAACCACACGACCGTCGAACGCCAGTCGAGGCCCCAGGTCTTGTCATCGTCAAACCAGAACGTGCGCCCGAAGTGGACGTTCGGGTCGTATTCGTTGAACGCCTGCCCAAGCCCCCAGACGCGGCGGCGCTTCGTGAGGTCGGTGTTCGACCAGAGGCCGACGCCGACGTAGCCGATGTCGCCGAAGTTGACGTTCGCGTCGATGTAGCCCTGCGCCGTCGGCTCGTTGTTCACGAGCGACCCGTAGAGCTGGTAGCCCGAATAGATCCCGTAGTTGCCGAAGCCCCAGACAGAGATGAAGCTCTGCTCTTCGGTTTCGGCCTTTTCCTCTTCTGCGAACGCAGACAACAACGACGCCGCGCACACAGCGGCCATCAGCTTTTTCATGTGACTCCTTGGTTGGTTAGTTGGTTTTGTTTTGGGTTAGGAACATTCCGTTGAAAGAAAGTTTCGGACATTATAGCATTTCACCGCGCGGTTGTGCAACGGGTGCGCCGCCGCCGTCAGCGCAAGGCCCCCCTCTTCAGCGCGTCGCCCAGCCCGGAGGCCCCCGCCGACGAGACCGGCGCGACGATCGTCGCGTCCAGCACCTCGACCTGCTCGGAGTCGATCCAGAACTTGATCTTCGAGCCGCGCAACGTCTGGTTCTGGCCTTTCGTCGCGTCGACGATCTCGGCGTTCACGCCCTCCCCGCCGTAGAGGACGACCATGCCGCTTTCCTTGTAATACGACGCCTTCGCCCCATACGCGCGCTTCAGCTCGTTCGTCAGCGCGACGTTCCCAAGCGCGACGATGCGCTTCAGGGTGTTCGTCGGGGTCATGAAGACGTAGGCCTTTTCGGCGTGCATCTGGTACTGCTCGTCGTCGACGTGGACATGCCCCGTGAAGACGGCCATCCCCTGCTTGCGGTCGTAGTACGTCGTGTCGGACGTGATGCGCGCCAGCCGCGTCGCGGCGGACTTCGCCAAGGGCGCCGCCAACGGCTCCTCGGCTGACGCCGGAGCCGCCGACTCGTCCGCCAGCGTCACCGACGCCGCGCACAGGCACAACAGGAAAAAGAGGAGGCGAAACTTCATTGAGGAGAGAATTATACCATAAATTCGCGCGTTCCGCCGAATCACACGTCCTGCCGGCCGCGAATGGCGCGCCGCAGCGTGAGCGGATCCGAATAGGCGATCCCCGAATCGGCCGGCAGCCCGAACGCGAGACGCGACACCCGCGCCCCAGACCCGCGCAGGAGCTCGGCGATGTAGCCCGCCGTCGCGTCGCCGTCCATGTCCGTCGAAAGGGCCAGCAGAACCTCCCGGACGCCTTCGCGCACGACGCGATCCTGCAGCGCGGCGAGGCGCAGCTTCTCGGGCCCCAGACGGCGCGCCGGCGAGAGCTTGCCGCCCAAGGCGTGGTAACGGCCGCGAAAGGCCCCCGACGACTCCAGCGGCAGGATGTCCGCCGGCTCCTCGACGACGCAAAGGAGCGCCCCGTCGCGCGCCGCGTCCGTGCAGAACGCACAGGGATCGGCGTCTCGCGTCGTGAACGCCCCGCAGCGCGAGCAGCAGCAGACCGCATCCGCCGCGACGGCCAGCGCCGACGCGAGCGGCTTCAGGAGCCGCTCCTTCTCGCGGACGAGCGCGAGCGCCGCGCGCGACGCCGAGCGCCGTCCGAGGCCCGGAAGCCTGGACAGGCACTTTTCAAGCTCGTCAACCGGCGCGAGCATGGACACGGGCAGACCGTCGGCTCCCGGCTATTATTTGCCGAACAGGCCGCCAAGGCCGCCGTTCTGCTGCATCATCTTCGCCATCTCGGCCTGCACGGTCTCGCGCGCCCGCTTGAGCGCGCCGTTGACGACGTTGAAGAGCATCGTCTCAAAGCGGGCCGGCTTGCCCTTGATGACTTCCTCGTAGGCTTCAGGCGTGACGGCGATCTTCTCGATCGACATGTCGCCCCGCGCGATGACGGTGATGCCGCCGTTCGAGTACTCGGCGGTGATCTTCTTGATTTCGGCTTCGATGCGCTTCGCTTCCGAGCGCATCTTCATCGCCTCGCGGACTTGATCAAACATTCCCATGGCTGTTGTGTGTGAGTTGCGTGTTAAGGGTTATGCGTTAAGTGTCGAAAGTTCTGGAACCGGAGACTACGCCAGCTCGTGGCCCGTGAGGTCGCGGAACGCCTTTCGGTAAATCTCGCGCGTCTTCGCGATGACCTCGTCCGGCAGCTCCGGCCCCGGCGGCTGGTGGTTGAAGTGAACCGAATCGAGCCAGTCGCGCACGTACTGCTTGTCGAGCGACGGCGGATTCGCGCCGACCTTGTAGCTTGCCGCCGGCCAGAAGCGCGAGGAGTCGGGCGTCAGCACCTCGTCCGCCAGGACAAGGGCCCCCTTCGCGTCCCGCCCGAACTCGAACTTCGTGTCGGCGATGATGATGCCGCGCTCGCGCGCATAGTCGGCCGCCATCGAATAGAGCCCGGTCGTCGCGTCCCGCAGCAGATACGCCGTCGCCTCGCCGACGAGCTCTTTCGTCTTCTCGAAGTCGATCGCCTCGTCGTGGTCGCCGAGCGCGGCCTTCGTCGTCGGGGTGAAGAGAACCTTGTCGAGCTTCGCGGCGTTCTCGTAGCCCGCGCGCAGCTTCTCGCCGTTCACCGTGCCGGACTTCTGGTACTCCTTCCAGCCCGAACCCGTGAGGTAGCCGCGCGCGATGCATTCGACCTCGATCATCTCCACCTTCTTCACCAGCATCGAGCGCCCACGCAGGTCGTCCTTGTAGGGGCGGAGCTTCGCCGGATACTTGTCCACGTCCGCCGTGATCAGGTGGTTGTTCACGCCAAAGAATTCGAGCCAGAAGAGCGAGAGCTGGTTCAGCACCTTGCCCTTGTCGGGCACGCCGCACGGCAGGATCACGTCGAACGCGCTGATGCGGTCGGTCACGACCATGAGCAACTTGTCACCGAGGTCGAAGACATCCCGAACCTTTCCGCTCTTCTGCGGAATTCCCGGAATCTCGCACGCCAAAAGCGCCTGATTTTTATCGTATTTCATGATTGTCCTTCCCCGCGTGGCGTTCGGCGACAGCCGCTGAGGGCGCGCGTGCGCAGATGCCATGCGTGAAGGTGTAGTATACCAAAAATCCGCCAGCAAAGGAAGGGCTGCGGCAGATTGCCGCAGCCCCCTTTTCCCTCGGCGCGCGTCCGACGCGCGCCGTGTGTCGGACGACGTTACTTCGCGAGCGCCGCCGTCACGTCGGCGAGCACCTGACGGAGCGCCTTCGGGACGCGATGGGCCGTCTTCGAGGCGACCTTCGAGTCCTTCGACGGCAGGGCGTCATACTGGTCGTAGGACGCACCGATCGTCTCGATCTCCTTCTTCCAGCCCTCGACGTCGACCTTGAGGATCTCCTCCAGGTCAGCCTTGACGACGTGGAACTTCGCGGTCTCGTCGTTGTTGGCGAGATCGATGTCCTTCGCGAACGGCAGGTTGCCGATCGCCGTCTCGTTCGCCTTGACCGTGCCCTCGATGCGCTGGCAGATCCACTTCAGGACGCGGCTGTTGTCGCCGAAGCCCGGCCACATGAAGCGGCCGTCGTCGCCCTTGCGGAACCAGTTGACGAAGTAGATCTTCGGCAGCTTCGTCGCGTCGGCGGAGGTGCGCTCCATCTCCAGCCAGTGCTGGAAGTAGTCCGCGACGTTGTAGCCGAAGAACGGCAGCATCGCCATCGGGTCGCGGCGGACCTGGCCGATCTGGTCGGAGATGACGGCGGCCGTCACTTCCGAGCCGGCGGCGGAACCCATGAACACGCCATGCGTCCAGTCCTTCGCCTCGTTCACGAGCGGAATCGTCGACGGACGGCGCCCGCCGAAGAGGATCGCGTCGATCGGCACGCCCGTGGGCTTCTTGTTGAACTTGCCGTTGAAGCCTTCCTTGTCGAGGACGGGGCAGTTGACCGCCGGCGCCGTGAAGCGGCTGTTCTTGTGGGCCGCGACGTACTTGGACTCCTTGATCTCCTTCTTCGTCATGCCCGGCTTCGGACCCATGCGGTACGGATCGTCCGCGCAGACGTAGCAGGGGTTGCCCTTCCAGTCGATGCCTTCCTTCGGGGCCTTGATGCCCATGTCCTCCCACCAGATGTCACCGTCGGGCGTGAGAACGACGTTCGTGAAGATCGTGCCCTTCTTGCAGCTCTTGAGCGCGTTCGGGTTCGAGTCCATCGACGTGCCCGGCGCGACGCCGAAGAAGCCGTTCTCCGGGTTGATCGCGTAGAGGCGACCGTCGTCGCCCGGCTTGAGCCACGCGATGTCGTCGCCGATCGTCTGGAGCTTCCAGCCCGGAAGCTTCGGCAGCATCATGGCGAGGTTCGTCTTGCCGCAGGCGGACGGGAACGCCGCCGTGACGTGGTACTGCTTCTTCTCAGGCGAGGTGAGCGTGAGGATGAGCATGTGCTCGGCCATCCAGCCCTGATCCTTCGCGAGCTTCGAGGCGATGCGGAGCGCGAAGCACTTCTTTCCGAGGAGGGCGTTCCCGCCGTAGCCCGAGCCGAACGACCAGATCTGGCGCTCTTCCGGGAACTGCGTGATGAACTTGTCCTCGATCTTCTTCGCGCAGGGCCACGCGACGTCCTTCTGGCCCTTCTTGAGCGGCGCGCCGACGGAGTGGATGCAGGGGATGAAGTCGCCGTCCTTGCCGAGGTGCTTCAGCACCGCGTCGCCCGTGCGCGTCATGATGTTCATGTTCACGACGACGTACGGCGAATCGGTGAGCTCAATGCCGTACTGGGTGATCGGGTTGCCGATCGGGCCCATCGCGAACGGAATCACGTACATCGTGCGGCCCTTCATGCAGCCCTTGTAGCTCTTGAGCATGAGCTTCTTCATCGCCTCGGGCTCCATCCAGTGGTTCGTCGGGCCCGCGTCGATCTCCTTCTTCGAACAGATGAACGTGCGGCCTTCGACGCGCGCGACGTCGCTCTCGTGCGAGCGGGCGAGGTAGCAGCCCGGACGCTTCTTCTCGTTGAGCTTGATGAACTGGCCGTTCTTGACCATCATCTCGCAGATCTTGGTGTGCTCTGCCTTCGTGCCCGTCACGACCACGATCTTGTCGGGCGTGCAGACCTTGTTCCACTTGTCAACCCAGTCGAACACCTTGGCGTTCGCGAATTTCGGCGTCTTGGCCATGTCTTTTGTTTTCTCCTTGAAGTCGCCCCGAAGAGGGGCATTCTTGTGAAAAATTGCGCATATTATATCATAGCGACCCTGCGGAAATCAACCGCGCGCGGAACGCCCGTCCGCCTCCGACAGCTCGCGGATGCGGCGCGAGGTGCGCACGGCGCAGAACTCCTTGCCGCACATCGAGCAGTGGTCGTCGCCGTGGGCCTCGTCCGTGAGCGCGCGCGTCTTGAGCCAGCGCGTCCGCGCCCGTTCGGGGTCGAGGGACGCCGCGAACTGCTCGTCCCAGCAGAAGTTCCGGCGCGCCTCGGCCATGCGGTCGTCGCGCGCCCGCGCGCCGGGCAGGCCGCGCGCGACGTCGCCCGCGTGCGCGGCGATCCTGTAGGCGATGCAGCCCTCGTGCACCTCCTGGCCGTCCGGTAGCCCCAGATGCTCGGCGGGCGTGACGTAGCAGAGGAGCGACGCCCCGTAGGTCGCCGCCGCCGTCGCGCCGATCGCGGACACGATGTGGTCGTAGCCGGGCGCGATGTCCGTCACGACCGGCCCGAGCACGTAGAACGGCGCGCCCTTGCAGACTTCCTGCTCGCGTTCCATGTTCATCTGGATCTGGTTGAACGGGATGTGCCCCGGCCCCTCGACCATCACCTGCACGCCGCGCGCGCGGCAGCGGTCGACCAGCTCGCCCAGGACCGACAGCTCGGCGAACTGCGCGGCGTCGGAGGCGTCCGCGAGGCAGCCGGAGCGCAGGCCGTCGCCGAGCGAGACCGTCACGTCATGCTCGACGAGGATGTCCATCACCTTGTCCCAGTTCACGTAGAGCGGGTTCTCCGACTTGTTCTCCATCATCCACTCGGCCATGATCGAGCCGCCGCGCGAGACGATGCCCATCTTGCGCTTCATCGCGAGCGGGATGTCCCGGAGGAGCAGCCCGGCGTGCAGCGTCATGAAGTCCACGCCCTGCTCGGCCTGGGCGCGGATGACGTCCAGCAGGAAGGTCGGGTCCATGTGCGGGATGTCGCCCGCGAGGCGCGAGATCGTCTCGTAGACCGGCACCGTGCCGAGCGGACGGTCGCTCGCGTCGAGCATCCCCTGGCGGATGGCCCGGATGTCCTCGCCGACGGAGAGATCCATCACGAAGTCGGCGCCCGCCTTGACGGCGATGGCGAGCTTCTCCAGCTCGTCGCCGCGCCCGGAGTGCGTGACGCTGCGGCCGAGGTTCGCGTTGATCTTCGTGCGGAAGAGCCGACCGACGCCGACGGGATGCGCGTTCGTATGGTGAATGTTCAGGGGAATCACGGCCTCGCCGCTTGCGACGGCGGCCCGCACGGCCTCCGCGTCAACTCCCTCGTCCGCCGCGACGACCTTCATCGCCTCGGTCACAAGGCCCTTGCGGGCCGCCTGCAGTTGCGTCATGTTAATTCCTTTCACTTCACAAGGTCTTTGAGCCGCTTCGCGAGATCCGTGTTGTCGATAAAGCCGACGAAGCGCTCCGCGCCCGGCCCCTGCGCCGTCGTCAGCACGGGCAGCGCCGTGTGTGCGCCGCTCGTCCAGCCGATGCCGCACTTGTGCGAGAAGATCGCCTTGACGGCCGTCGGCAGATGCGAGATCTTCTGCGCGTCGTACGCCTCGTTCTCCTTCTTGCCCTCTCGCGCGAGCCGGAGGTCATGGGCAAAGGACTTCTCAAGCTCCTTCCGCTCGTCCGCCGTGATCGCCATCGGGTTCTTCTGCGTGTCCGCCGTCGTGAAGTCGAAGCCGAAATGCTCGGCAAGGAACGGCTCCAGCGCGGCGAAGTCGGCGGGGCGCGTCTGGCGGATGTGCTGGACGAGCGCGTCCGTCGAGCACGTCTGGTTCACGAGGCGATCCATGTAGAAGGCGTAGCCCGTCGCGGCGAAGCCCATCGTCATGCCGCCCGTCTCGTGGTCGCCCGTGACGACGACCAGCGTCTCGGCATGCGTCTTCTGGAAGTCGAGCGCGACCTTCACCGCGTCGTCGAGCGCGAGGACGTCGCGCAGGTTCGTCGCCGCGTCGTTGGCGTGGCCGGCCCAGTCGACCTTGCCGCCCTCGACCATCATGAAGAAGCCGTCGGAATCCGCCGCCAGCAGCTCGATGCCCTTCGCCGTCAGCTCCGCAAGCGTCGGGACGCCCTGCCACGACCCGGCGTCGATCGAGTACGGCATCGGCCCCTCGCACGCGACGTACCAGACCTTGCCGCCGCCCGGCTTCAGCGCATCGAACGCCGCGCGGTCGTTCTGGATGAACGTGTAGCCCGCATCCTTCGCCAAGGCGTAGATGTCGCCCCGATAGCCGGGATAATTCCTGTCGTCGTGCTTCGAGAGCCCGCCGCCCGCGAAGTAGGCGAAGCCGGACGCGAGAAGGTCGAGGCCGAGGCCGTACCCTTCGCCGCGATCCTTGCGGTGGCCGTAGAAGCCCGCCGGCGTCGCGTGGTTGATCGTGACGGTCGTGACGATGCCGACGGCCTTGCCGGCCTTCTGCGCGATTTCCGCGACGGACTCGAGCCGCCGCCCCTGCGCGTCGAGGCCGACCGCGCCGTTCAGCGTCTTCTCGCCGCAGGCGATGGCCGTCGCCGCCGCCGCCGAGTCGGTGACGAGCGAGTTCGCCGAACACGTCCGCGTCGTCGCCTGGAACGGCAGCGCGTTCATCGCGAGGTTGCCGCGCCCGCTCTTGAGCGAGAACTCGTTCGCGGTCATCCGCTGCGGTGTCGACATGCCGTCGCCGATGAAGAGAAAGACGTATTTCGGATGCGTCTCCGCCGAGAACGCGACGCCGACCGCAAAGGCCACAAGGACAAAAGAAAGGATTTTCCGTTTCATGGCGGCATAGTATGCCACATCGTCCGTTCGATTGTCAACCCGACCGAATCAAACGACGGTCTGCTGCCCGTCGCGAGCTGTCGGGCCGACGGGCCAAATTGCCGCCTTGACCCGTTTGCGGTGCTTGTGCTACACTACCGCCCATGTCCAACCGCCCGCCCCACATCCTCTACCTCGACTCGCACGACCACGCGACCTGCCTCGAAAAGTTCGCCGGCGCACGCCGCTTCGCCACCGCCGTCGGCTGGTCAATCGTCCGAAAGAAGATCACGGACTCGCCGCGTCGGCTGCGCGCCCTGCTCGCCCGCCTGAAACCCGACGGCTGCCTCGTCAACGCCAACAAGTTCCTGAACGCCCTGCCGCCCGCCGCGTTCGGCTCGGTGCCGGTCGTCTATCTCGACACGGACGCCGCGAAATTCGACGCGACGGCCCTCGTCGTGGCGCACGACTCGGCCGCGACGGGACGCCGGGCGGCCGACGAGCTGCTGAAGCTCAACCTCGCGCGTTACGTCTTTCTGCACTACCGTCGCCCGGCCTTCTGGTCTGACCTCCGCGAACGCGGCTTCTGCGCGCGCCTGTCCGAAGCGGGCGCGACCGCCGACGTGCTCACCGAGACGGACCTCCGGCGTGCCGACCTCCGCAACACCGGCATCTTCGCCGCGAACGACGAAATGGCGCTTCGGCTGCTCACGCCGCTCAAGGCCCGCAACCTGCGCGTGCCCGAAGACGTCGTCCTCATCTCCGCCGACGACACGGAAGCCGCCGCCCGCGCGGGCCTCACGAGCATCCGCATCGACTTCGAGCAGGGCGGCTACCTCGCCGCCAAGCGCCTGTCGGACGCGCTCGGCGGACGTCGCCCGGCGCCTCGGACGCTGTTCGGCGACATCTGCATCCGCCTGCGTCCGTCGACGCATCACTTCGCCCGCTGCTCGCCCAAGATTCCCGCCGCCGTCGCGCTGATTCGCGAACGCGCCGCGCGCGGGCTGACGGCACGCGAGGTGATCGCGTTCCTGGGCTGCTCGCGGCGCAAGGCCGAGACCACCTTTCGGCAGACGACGGGCCGCTCCATCCTGGAAGAGATCCAGAACACGCGGATTGAAGCCGTCTGCAG
The DNA here is from genome assembly GCA_934675625.1 of uncultured Kiritimatiellota bacterium. Lineage (GTDB taxonomy): Bacteria > Verrucomicrobiota > Kiritimatiellia > RFP12 > UBA1067 > UBA1067. The sequence goes on along the minus strand of CAKURH010000044.1, from coordinate 5,961 downwards.
CCAGCTTTCGCACGGCAGCCGGTCCATCCTGAGCCTGACCGACTTCTGCGGCTATCGGACGCCCCAGGCCCTGCGCAAGGCGTTCAAGCGCCACACCGGCCTGTCGATGGCCGAATGGCGCCGCCGCCAGACGCCCCTGTTCGCGGACGGCCTGATTACCGTTGCAGGGGACGCCGCCCCTCGCTGAGGCCGAAGCGCCGCCGGTATTTCGCAACCGTCCGGCGCGCCATCGGATAGCCGGCCTTCGCAATCAGTTCCGCGACCTTCAGGTCGGGCACGTGCGGCTCCGCCGGCAACGACAGGAGGATTTCGCGGAGCTTCTCGATCGGCGCCTGGTCGACGAGCGGAAAGAACTTCCGCAGGGGAAACGTGCCGCGCGGCGTCTTCACGTACTTGCGCGCCGCCGCACGCGAGACGGTCGAGACGTCGCACTTCGCCTGTCGGGCGACCTCGCTCATCGTCTGCTTCTTCAGCCCGGACGGCCCCTGCTTCAGGAACGCGAGCTGCGACCCGACAGCCGTCTCGGCGATCTTCTCCATCGTCTCCTGCCGACGGACGAGCGCCTCGCGGAACTCGCGCGCCCGCTTGACCTTCTCCGCCGCAAACGCCCGCGCCTCCGGATCCGCCTCGCGGTCCTTCGCGAGCTCGACGTACTTGGGCGAGACACGCAGTTCGGGGATGTCGCCCTGATCGACCTCGACCGTGCCGTCCTCGTCGACCCGCACGTCCGGCACGACCGTCTCGACGCGCCGCCGGTCATAGAGGCGTCCGGGGAACGGCTCCAGCGACTGGAGCAACTTGAACGAGGCGAGATCCGACGGACGGAACGACGACAGGCGCCCCGCCGCAATCGCCTGCGCGAGTTCGTCGACGGCCCTTTCGACCGCTGGACGCTTCGCGGCGGGAATGCGGTCGAGCTGCGCGCGGTAGCACTCGGCGAGATCGCGTGCGCCGCACCCCTTTGGGTCGATCGCCAAGATGCGCTGACGGGCCTTCTCCAGTTCGGCCTCGGTCGCGCCCGTCGTCATCACGAGATCGGGATAGGCACCCTTGAAGCGTCCGTCATCGTCCAGCTCCGCGACGATTGCGCGGCACAGCTCAAGGTCACGCCCCTCGACGCCGTCCATCCGCAGTTCGCCGAGGAGATGGTCTTCCAGGCTCTCGCCGCCCTCGGCGGCCACGCGCTCGAAGTCAAACCCTTCGGACGCCCCGTGCGCACCGCGTCCGGGGTTGAAGTCGCGCACGACCTCCAAGGCCGGATTCGCGTCGACCTCTTTCTTCACCGTCTCGCGCAGTTCGCCCAGCGGCAGCTGCAGAAGCGAGAACTCCAGCATCATCGCGGGGGTCGCGACCTGACGCTGGGCCATGCGGGGCTGGAGGGCAAGCGGCATGGCTTCAGTCCTCCTTTCGCGCGGTGGCGGACGAACCGACGGTCACGGCCTCCGTCGCGGAGACGGGAACCGTCGCCTCGCACCAGTCCACGTCCAGCCCATTCGGCGGGCGGACCACCGGCTGGCCCGTCGCCGGGTCGAGCCCCTTGAAGCCGAGGACGTCGCGGATCAGGTATTCGACGGCGATGGACGCAAACCCGTGGCAGCAACTTGCCCGCGTGTCGTCATGCTCCCACAGCGTCCCGGTCGTCTCGGCCATCTTCAGGAAGTAGTCGCGCACCTCGCGGTAGATCTGCGCGCCGCGCCCGTCCCGCGACAGGAGCTCCAGACGGAGGCACGTGCCGAAGATGAAGTTCGACGGCCAGATCCTCTTCCAGCGGCCCTTCTCGACCCGGTCAGGCCCGAAATCCTCGACGAGCCGCCGCCAGAGCGCCGCGTCGCGCGTCTTGTCCGCGACGCCCGTGAAGAAGGCGTAGTACTGGCACGTTTCCGTGCATTCGCCGGAAAGCTTCAGCGTGCCGTCCGCCTGCCGCACCGCGTTGTCGCAGAACCAACCGTCGGCCGTCAGCGACTGGCGGCGCACCGTCTCGCGGACACGCGCCGCGCGCGCCGCCAGATCCGGGCGTCCGTAGAGGCGCGCGAGCGCGTCGAGCATCTGCGCGAACATCATGTTCGTCGGGTAGTTCACGTCCTGCACGAGCTTGTTCGCCTGCGACCACTCGACGAACACCCAGCCCGGCAGTTTCTCCAAAAGGCCGTCGGCGTTCACGTGGCGGTCGAACCACGTGAGGACGTCCATCAGTTTTGGACGGAACGCCGCGACGACGACGAGGTCGCCGCCCCGCTGAACGAACTCCTCCAGTTCCAGGACGAGCCAGAAGTTCCAGTTCGGGATGAAACAGTCCTTCGTCATGAGATCGACCGGCCAGACCGCCGGCACGAGCCCCCGAAACGGCTCCGGCGCACCGAAGTCGTCCGGCAACAGGAAGTTCTCGAAGAACAGCCGCTCGTTCTCGGTCGAGCCCGTGAGCCACTTGCTGGCGCGCCCGGTGAAGAACGTGTCGCCGAGCCAGCCCGCGCGCTCGCGAATCGGGCAGTCCGTCAGGCAGTCGACCGCATTCGCGACATAGCTCCGCCGCGCCGCGTCGAAGATCTTCGCGAGGGCCGGGTCGCTCGAGCGGAACGACGCGCGCGCCGCCGACGGACTCACGTAAGTGCGGATGCGCGGGGCCATTACCTCCGCCGCCCCGCCGACCACCAGCACGCGCGCGCAGGCGAACGCAATCGGCTCGAAGCCCTCCAGGTCGTGCGTGCCCTTCTCCAGATGCCAGACGAGCGTGCCGATCGTCCCGGCGCGGAACGGATCGACCGAGCCGTCCGGCTGAAGCAGCTCGTCGAAGGTGAAGTAGATCGTCGTCGGCGCGGCGCAGCGGACGCGCAGCTGCGGGAAGCCCGCCTCCTCGTGCGGCGCGGCGAAGACGAGTCCCTCGCCGGCCGCGAGCGGATGCCAGCCGCCGGCCGCAGCCGCCGGCGCAGCCGTGCGCGCGACCGTCTTCAGCCGCTGGATGTCGTAGTAGGGATTCTCCTCCAGCTCCTTGACGGGGAAGTACTTGTAGTTCGGCTGCTTCGAGGCGATGAACCGGGGCGACTGCACGGGCACTTGCGCGTCCCAAATGACCTTTTCGAGGGTGCGCGCCGCAAAGTCCTCGGCAATCCGGAAGTCCGGCACGGCCCACGCGCGCGGCAGAAGTTTCTTGCACGGCTGTTCCGCGAGCGGCAGGGGACGCCCCACGTGCGGCAGACGGTAGACCTCCGCAAACGTGCGCTGGTAGCTGAAGCGCGGCACCTTGCGGACGCGCCCCGTCGTCTGCGCCACGAAGTCGCCGGACGCCGCCGTGCGCGCGACGACACGGCCGCCCGCGACGACTTCGGCCTGCAGGAACGGCGTCTGGTCGGGCAGATAGAAGTTGTTGCAGTTGTAGCCCGCGACATCGATCTCCACGACGCGCCGCCCGGCCTTTACGGCGAGCGGCCACTCGTCGACGCGGAAGAAGCCGGGGGCCGCCCGCGCCGGGCCGAAGCCGACGAACGCGCCGTCGAGCCACGCCTTGTAGTCGTAGCCGGCCGTCACGCGCAGAACGGCCGGGCCGTCGGCCTCGTATTCGGCGCGAAAGCGGAAGAAGGCGTTCATCTCCTTCTCCTGTCCCGTCGGCCAGACCGGCGCCGCCGCCTCGAACCGCACCTCGCCAAACGCCGCACAGGCGGCGAATGATACCATCAACAAAAACATCTTTCCAACGCGCATTTGATGACCTCCTCTTTTTATCCCAAGATAGCGGGGAAAAGCATCTCCAACAAGGCAATCACATCGTGCCGATGCTTCGGCGAGAGCATGCCGAATACACGGAACATCTCCACGATCAGGGCGGCCTCGTTCTTGCCGATGTGCCATTCCGCACATTCCTTGCAGTCCAACGTACGGCCGAGCGCGGGACGCGAGAACTTCAAGGCCGTAATCGGCAGACAAACATACAGCATCGCCTGCGAGCCAACCGCCTTCTGCTTTTCGCGAATCATGATCTCCGCCAGTATCTCATACGGCCCAAAGCGATGGACGAACAGGGGATAGGAAACGGACATCTCGTAGAACGCCAACCCATTGATCGTTCGCTCTTTCGGATGCGTGCGACAGATCGAGGCCGTCTCCTCAAACGTGTCCGCCTCGGACACGGCGCAGATGCCGTCATGGCAACCACGAATCTCCCGCTCGCCGACAAGCCCCCTTTCGTAAGCATACAAAAGAAGTTCGCTCAGCTCGTAGGCATACTTGACTTCATTCTTGTTGTTCCTGAACGTCCTGTCCGAAAGGCTTGTCTTCGCACGGTTTTCCGCAGTCGCCATCAGGTCGTAGCCAATCTGCCATTCGACATAGCTCGTCTGCGACAACTGAACCTGACGCGGAGCAACGGGAATTCCACAGTCCGAAAAGAAACTCCTCTGCTTGATTCGGATCTTTCCCGTTGGCTTCGTCAACGGAAGGTTGACGAACAGCTCCTCGGACGAATGGACAACCTTCGCTTCTTCAGTCTGCATCTGAACAGTCCTTTCCTTTTAAGCTCTGCGCAATGTAGTCCCTGACCCGTTCGTATGCGGCGTCCGGCGGCTTGCCCACGTCGCCGAACACGTCAGGGTGCATGAATTTCGAAATGCCCACCACGTCATTTGAAATCGCCGGGAACTCCAAGCGCCGAAACGGGATGTTGAAATTGCCGAGGTGGTAAGGAACGTCGGCAAAGCGCTTAAAGCAGTCGATGTAGCAGTAATAGGCCAACTTGGAGGGCTCGACGTCAACCGCGTTGGCATTTCGCCTGGAGAGGAACGTCCGGCTTCGCCGCAAGGCATTGATGTCGCGAAGCGTGTAAAACAGGATTTCAGGACTGTACCTGTTCCTGCCCGGATATTTCTCGATTTCGTCCGTGACATAATCGAAACCCGACAGCGAGAACCGCTCGCCCTCGACCGTCTGAAACCACATCCGGCAGACGTCCGCATACGAAAGCCCGCACCCTTCCGCACGTCGATACAGGGCGACAATGACGGGGAATCCCGCCGTCTTGGATGTCCCTGCAAATTCCTGGCTTGAGAACACGAGATGCTCAACGATCCGATAATTGGAGAAGAACGCCCGCGTGGCGGAAAAGTTCTGCTTTTTGACGAGATAGGAAAGCGGATGCAGAACGGCTACGTAATCCGCGCGGATCTTGTCATAGGCCAGCAGCGAAGACATGCCGAGGTCGCGCGTCTTCAGATCGGGGTCGATCGACAAGTCCGAGGTCTTGATTCCCTGGTTTATCTGAGACGTCACGTCGTTATACGGCGGATTCCCGACAACGACCACACGCTCGCCCTCACGCATCCCGAATCGCTGTCGCGACACGTGAACCAGCGCATTGAGTTCCGACCACTCGACATGGGGGAAAAACGTTCGCGCCTTCGCCACGGCGACCGAATCAATGTCATTGCCAATGTATCTGCACGCCCGCAGCCCCTCCACGCAGGAGAGTTCGAAGAACGCGCCATAGCCACAGGAAAGGTCGGCAATCGTCCACTCCGGGCCGATGCCATGCTTGAGGAGCCATTCGCCAACCAAGCGCACGTACTTGGCCGGCGTATAGTAGCTGCCAAGATTCACCCGTCCAACGACCCCGAGGTGCCTCGACACATTGACGTCGCCAAGATCTTTTTCCATCGTCTCGCCCGGACATGCGAGGACAACCGTCAGGCCCAGAAGCCCCAAGCCAATCCTGACGCCGCCTTTCTCGCACATCCGCCATTCTCCTACGCACGCTTGCCGCCGAAAAATCCCGATGCTCGAAACGGGCGCATTCCGCTCTTGCACACAACCGAAACCCCCACCGTCGGAACGGCATCAGGCCCTCGATTAAACGACAACTGGAATTATATCAAAATCAGATTGCCTTGTGGGAACCGATAGGGTGCACCGAGATATTTATGCAGCCACCCCACATTTCCCGCTTGATTTTCGCATACGCATATACTATAATATACG
>CAKURH010000043.1 GCA_934675625.1 uncultured Kiritimatiellota bacterium | reverse complement strand
CGTATATTATAGTATATGCGTATGCGAAAATCAAGCGGGAAATGTGGGGTGGCTGCATAAATATCTCGGTGCACCCTGCCGTGTAATAAATGAAGATTTCGTATTCGCGCGCGCGAAGATAAATGGTATAATACGAGGCCATGAAAGCAAAGCCGTCTTCTGAAATCACGGTCCTGAAGGAGATTACGACCGCCGTCGTCCGCGAGCGGAACGTGCGCAAGCTCCTGGAGGAGGTTCTTGAGATCCTGGAGCGCAGCATGGGCATGCTGCGCGGCACGTTCGCGCTCCTGGAGGGCGACGAGCTGCGCATCGAGGCGTCGACGCGCCAGCTGAACGCCGAGGAGCGCGCGCTCGGCCGCTACCACATCGGCGAGGGCATCACGGGCCTCGTCGCGAAGACGGGCCGCGCCGAGGTCGTCCTCGACATCCGCAAGGACAAGCGCTTCCTGAACCGCACGAAGGCGCGCAACCCGGAGGAGGCGCTGTCGTTCATCTGCGTGCCGCTCATCCACCTCGGCCAGATCGTCGGCACGCTCTCCGTCGACCGCGAGATGCGCGGCGACACGACCTCGCTTGGGCAGGACGTCGCGTTTCTGGAGATCATCGCCGGCATCATCGCCGAGGCGGCGTCCGTCTGCCGCGAGGCCTGCGCCGAGCGCGACACGCTGCGGGACGAGAACCGCAAGCTCCGTGACCTCCTGTCGTCCGGCACGGGCAAGCTCATCGGCAACGCGCCCGCGATGCGCGTCGTCTACGAGCAGATCCAGCAGGTCGCGCCGAGCGAGGCGACCGTCCTCATCCGGGGCGGCAGCGGCACGGGCAAGGAGCTCGTCGCGCGCGCGATTCAGGGGCTCTCCGCCCGCAAGGACAAGCCGTTCGTCGTGCTCAACTGCGCGGCCCTGCCGGAGGCGCTCGTCGAGTCGGAGCTGTTCGGCCACGAGAAGGGCGCGTTCACGGACGCGCGCGAGCGCCGCATCGGCCGCGCCGAGGCGGCGGACGGCGGGACGCTCTTCCTCGACGAGATCGGCGACCTCTCGATTCCCGTGCAGGTGAAGCTCCTGCGTTTCCTGCAGGAGCGCACGTTCTCGCGCGTCGGCTCGAACGAGGAGCTGAAGAGCGATGTCCGCTTCATCGCCGCGACGAGCCGCAACCTGGAGGAGCTGATGGAGAAGAAGCTCTTCCGCGAAGACCTCTACTACCGGCTTTCCGTCTTCCCGATCGCGCTGCCGGCGCTCGCCGAGCGCAAGGACGACATCGTGCTGCTCGCGGAGCATTTCCTGCGGCGCATGAACATGAAGTACGGCAAGTCGATTGCGCGCATCTCCGCGCCGGCGATGAACATGCTGCAGGCCTACGCCTGGCCGGGAAACGTGCGCGAGCTGGAGAACTGCATCGAGCGCGCGGTGCTGACGACGAAGGACGACACGATTCACGGCTACAACCTGCCGCCGGCGATCCAGGTCGAGGAGTTCGCCGAAGACCCGTTCAACCCGGAGGCGAAGCTGACGCTCGACGACCAGGTCGCGGCGTTCGAGCGGCGCGTCCTGACGGAGACGCTGAAGCGGCACAACGGCAACCGCAGCGCGGCCGGGCGCGAGCTTGGCGTCTCGCCGCGCATGATGAACTACCGCCTCACGCGCGCGGGCATCATCAAGGGGGGCGAAAAAGCATGACGGCGATCGTCGACTACCGGGCCGGGAACCTGACGAGCGTCCGCTACGCCCTCGATGCGCTCGGCGTCGCGGCGGACGTGACGCGCGACCCGGCGGCGATCCGCGCGGCTAACCGCGTGGTGTTCCCCGGCGTCGGCGCGGCGCGGCACGCGATGGAGAGCCTGCGGGAACTGGGGCTCGTCGAGGCCGTGCGCGAAGCCGCCGAGACGAAGCCGTTTCTCGGCATCTGCCTCGGCATGCAGATTCTCTTCGACCGTTCGGAGGAGGACGGCGGCGTCGACACGCTCGGCATCCTGCCGGGGCAGGTGCGGCGCTTCCCGCACGTCGCGGGCTTCAAGGTGCCGGAGATCGGCTGGAATCAGGTGACCGCTTGTCCCTCGTGTCGCTCGTGTCCCTCAAGTCCTCGTTCCCAGCCGTTGGAATACTATTTCGTTCATTCGTATTATGCCGAGATTTGCCCGTACACGGTCGGTGTGGCGGAGTATGCGGGCGTTGCGTTCACCGCGCTTGTGAAGAAGGGCCGGCTCTGGGCGAGCCAGTTCCATCCCGAAAAGTCCGGCCGCGTCGGGCTCGACCTCATCAAGGAGTGGCTGTCATGCTGACGAAACGTGTGATCCCGTGCCTCGACGTGCGCAACGGGCGCGTCACGAAGGGCGTCAAGTTCAAGAACAACGTCGACCTCGGCGATCCCGTCGAGATGGCGGTGAAGTATTCCGAGTGCGGGGCGGACGAGCTTGTCTTCTACGACATCACGGCCTCGGCGGAAGGGCGGCCGATCGACATCGGCATGGTCGCGGCGGTCGCGAAGGCCGTGCGCATCCCGTTTGCGGTCGGCGGCGGCATCCGCACGACGGCGGACATGGAGCGCGTCATTCTCGCGGGGGCGGAGAAGATCTCCGTCAACTCGCTCGCGGTGAAGAACCCGGCGATCATCGCGGAGGGCGCGAAGGCGTTCGGCGCGCAGTGCGTCGTCCTCGGCATGGATCCGGTGAAGTCGGCGCGGTGTCCGAGCGGCTACGAGATCACGACGCGGGGCTTCCGCGAGTTCACGGGGATGGACGCCGTCGAGTGGGCGAAGCGCGCGGCGGATCTCGGCGCGGGCGAGATCGTCGTCAACTCGGTCGATGCGGACGGCACGCGGGCGGGCTTCGAGCTGACGGTCACGCGGCTCATCGCGGAGGCGGTGGGCGTGCCGGTCGTCGCGTCCGGCGGCGCGGGCAGGCCGGAGCATCTTGTCACGGTCTTCCGCGAGGCGCAGGCCGACGCGGCCATCGTCGCGGGCATGATCCACACGGGCGACTGCACGCTCGCCGAGATCAAGGCCGTGATGGCGCGCGCCGGCGTCCCGACGCGGATGAGCTGGTGACCACAGGCGACAGTTCGCTGTGCCGGTGACGATAGGCGAGGGGCGTCAGACCCTCGGCCTGACGTAGGCGGAGCGCCAGGTGGGAGGTGCAGGAGAAGCCGCACCGCAGGGCGATTTCCTCGACGGAAAGGGTTGTGCTCGCCAGCAGGTCGCGTGCACCTTGGAGGCGCATCCGCCGAACTTGCTCGCTCACGGTCGTGCCGAGCGTGCGGGCGAATCGGCTTTTCAAGGCCGGCGTGGAGTAGCCGATGGCGTGGGCGACGGATTCGGCGCTGAGTTCTGCGTCCAGGTGTGTGCGAATCCAAGCGAGGGCCTTTGCCACGAAAGGGTCGCCGAAGACGTCTGTTTCGGTGGACTGCCGCGAGACGACGTTTGCGTGACGGGTTCTGATCAGTCCGCCGTTCGAGCGCCCGGTCATCAGCATGTTGAGCGCTTTCCCAGCCGCATAGCCGAGCGAGCGGTCGAACGTGGGGATGCTGGAGAGGGTGGGGCGTGCGGTCGTGCAGAGGATCTCGTCGTCGTCGACGCCGAGGACGGCGATTTCCTGCGGCACGGCGATTCCTCGCATGTCCGCCGCGTCGAGGACTTCGCGCGCGCGCATGTCGCGCACGGCAAAGACGGCGCAGGGCTTTGGCAAGGCTTTCAGCCACGTTCCGAGGTCTGGCTTGCCGCCGAAAATCGCGCAGTCCATGCCCTGTTCGTGGAGGGCATCCACGAAGCCTTGCCGACGCCGTTCGCACCACGGGGTCTTCTGTTCGGTGCCGACGAAGGCGAAGTTCCTGAAGCGGCGGGAGAGGAAGTACGCTGTTGCCGTCCGTCCTTCGGCGACATGATCGCAGAGGATGGTGGCGACGCCCGTGCGGTGCGGGACCTGGCCCGGCTCGGACTGGTCTTCGATCAGGACGGTCGGCAGGGCGAAGCGGAGAAGCGCGCGCCGTTCGGCCTCGCTTTGGACGTAGGCGATGATGCCATCGCAGCGGGCATGGCACGCTTCGGGCGTTGGGAGGCGGATGTGCCCGCCGACGCAGAGCCTGAGGTTCCATCGGGTGCCGGCCTTGTCACGAGCGTATTCGAGAACGCCGTTGAGCTTGATTCGCTCGCTGTAGTCGCCCGTCGGGATGATGACGAGGATGTTCTGGACGGTCTTTCGGCTCATGGCGACAGTCTTTTCATATGGCAGCTTTTTGTGGCATGGGCATCATTATACCATAAAATGAGAATTCTATATTTTATGTTTTTTCAATCTTGATTTTTATGTTTTTTGACGCATGGATTTGCTATAATACCCCTGTCTGTCAAAATAAAAGAGAAAGGTTGCGCAATGAAATTCTGCCTATTCGAGAATCGTGGTGCGTGGGCACCCCGTACACCTGGGTTGAAGGGGTGCCACTTGGGCGTGTTGGCACTGGCGGTCGGCTGGTCGATCGGGCTGTGGGCCGACGACCTGACCTTTGACGTGCCGGAGGGTGAGTCGCAGGAGCATGCGGCCGTGATTGACGGCTCGTGCACGCGGATCGTCAAGAACGGCGGCGGCACGCTGACGCTGACGGCTCCCGGGGACGCGGAGTTCGCTGGCGCCGTCGAGGTGAACACCGGCCTTCTCAAGGTGGCGCGCGTCGGCAACCTCGGCACCCCGGCGTCGATCACCGTCAGGCCCGGCGCGACGCTGGACCTGGGCGGGTCGGACGAGGCGCGCGGCGCACAGCCGTGGTGCGCGTCCCTGACGCTGGGCGGCGGCGGGTGCGCGGGCGCGACGGGTGCGCTCGTGCGCAATTCGGGCGTGGCGTGGGACCGGATGTTCAGGGACGTCTCGCTGACGGACGACGCCGTTGTGGACCTGGGCGTCGAGACGGGCTTCGGCCACGGGACGCTGGCCCTGGGCGGACACAGCCTGACGAAGCGCGGCGCGGGCATATTCCAGCTGCAGAAGGACGGCGCGGTCACGGGGGACGGCGACGTCATCGCCGAGGGCCCCGTCCTCCTGGAGCGAACCGACCTGTCGGCGGGCGACCCCGGAAGGAACCGCCTCGTGGCGCGGTCGCGCGTGCGGTGGTGGACGACCGCGAAGCCCGTGAACTGGAGGCTCCGGGTCGAGGGCGGCGGCAGCCTTGCCGTCGAGGATCCGACTTCTTCGGGATTCGGCGACGCGCGCCTCTGGGCCGGGCCAGTCGAGACGGCGGACGGCGTGTCCCTGTCGAACTACGTCAACAACGTGAACGCGGCGACGACCTTCGCGGGCGGACTGGACGTCGGCGGCGAACTGACATTGCAGGGGCGCGGGGCCACCCGCCTGCAGGGGGCGTCGATCGCGTTGGGGGCGATCGCGATGGCGCACGGGCATCTCCAGCTGAGCCCGGCGGCGGGCGCGAAGGTCTCCGTGTCCGGCCCCGCGTCGGCGAACGGCTTCCTGGAGTGCCTGTGCGCCGGCTCGTCCGTCTCGTTCGGGGGCGGGCTGTCCATGCGCTTCCTTGATTCGCTGACGGTCCTGAAGGGCGGAGAGTATTCGATCGGCGGCGAAGTGAAGATAGGGAGCGACGGCTTCCGCAGCGCGTGGGACGTCTCGGGCGGCGCCTCCGTCGTGGCCTCGGGCAAGGTCCACCTCGGCTATTCGGTCTCCGGCGGCAAGGGCCATGCCGGCTCTCTCTCCGTCCGGGGCGCGGGCACGTCGCTTCGCGTCGCGAACGGGGCGCAGCTCCTGGTCTCGCGCACGGCGGGCACGGAGGAGACCGTCAGCGTCTCGGGCGGCGCGACGCTGTCCTCGCCGCGACTGCAGGCCACGACGTCGAACGCCGTCCCGTCCGCCGCGTTCTACCTCAACTTCGACGGCGGCGTCGTCAGGCCGACATACGGCTACGGCTGGTTCGGGAGCGCCAGTGCGGGCCGTGGCTACGAGCCGACGGCCGTCACGCTGTTCGAGGGCGGTCTGACGGTCGACCTGGGCGAGTGCTGGGAGGCGGACGTCGAGGGCGGGGTGGACGGCAGGCGGGTCGAGTCCTACTTCTGCGCGCCGCTGAAGCGTCCGGGCGAGGGGCGGCGCATCGCGTCGATCTCCCTGCCGTCTGACGAGGGCTTTTCCGCGCTGCGGTATGCGGAGGCTCCGCCCGTCAGGATCACCGGCTGCACGGGCGCGAGCGCCTACCTGGCGCTGGACCCCGTTACGCGCCAGCCGAAGGAGATCGTCGTGACGTCGCGCGGATGGGGGCTCTCGGACGGCGCGGCGGCGACCGTGGCGGGCCCCGACGGGCAGACGGCCTACGCCTGCGCGATCGTCGCCGAGGGTCAGCCGTCCGACGGCTGGCAGGGGCTGACAGTGATAGGCGCCGCCGGCTCGGCGCTGATCCTCCAGGGCGCGAACACGTATCTGGGGCCGACCACGGTCAGGAATGGCGGCGACTTGCGCTTCATGGTGCATGATGGGCGCCCGCTGGAGTCCGGGCTTATCGTCGAGAAGGACTCGGAGGTGAAATTCAACGGCACCGACCAGTCGGGCCGTCCCGTGCCGTTCGTACAGGGCGGCGGGACGGTCTCCGGCTTCACCGGCTCCCTGCGCGTCAACGCCATCCGCGCCACGGCGGCGGAGCTCCTGCGCGGCGAATTCCCGTTCGTGAAGGGCGAGCTCGTGCTGCCGTCCGACGCGACCGTCAGAATCGTCGATCCGGAAAACATCGACCAGAATCGTCGATCCGGAAAACATCGACCTCGCGGCGTTCGGGGCCATGCGGCAGGTCGTCAAGGCGACGAGGCTGACGCTGGAGGGCGGCGTGGCCGGTTTCCGCGTGGATGCGGGGGACGGAAAGACGTGGCGCGTCAAGGTTCTCGACAACGGCTTGGCCCTGCGTCCGCCGGCGAAGGGGACTGTCATGGTCCTTCGGTAACGGGAGAGAAATGATGAAAGAACTTACGATGAATCCGATGAAATCTCTTACACTTGGCTTGTTGGTTTTGCCGCTTGTCGGCCTGTCGCAGCCAACGGCGCGAACGGTCGTTCCCGTGACACCGGGGATGGACGTCCAGCGGGCGTTGGATGTTGCGCCGGGCGGCGCGGAGATTCGTTTTGCGGCGGGGGACTACCCGATCGACACAGAACTCGTCGTCACCAATCGGCGCGACCTTCTCATACGCGGTGAAACGGGGGCGCGATTCGTGATTCGCTTCGAGCCCGTCGAGGCGCGCAAGCGCTCCGCGCAGGGCTTCATCTGCCGCAACCTCAAAGGGATCACGTTCGAGAACCTTGCGTTCACGACGGATCGTCCCGTCAACTGCAATGGGACGGTCGTTGCGGTCGATGCCGCGAATGACCACTACGATGTCCTCGTGGACGAGGGATTCCCGCTCGACACGCGGCAGGTCTTTGCATCGACCGACACCGTGACGGCCGACGGCACGCCGGATGGTGTCATTCAGAGCTATGACGATACGCCGTACGAGATCGTGGGTGCGCGGACGATTCGTGTGCGGGGGCCGCGCCGCAGTTGGTCGTCCCAGTGGCGGTATGACTATGCGAGGCTGAAGCCGGGGCAGCGGATCGTCTACCGCTACATGAAGTCCGGCCGTCACATGTTTCGGCTGAGCGATTGCGACGACATGGTCTTCCGCGACGTCACGCTGGAACGCTACGCGAGCTTCGGCGTGCGGATCTGCGCGCGTAGCCGGAACGCCACGTTCGAGCGGTTTACTGTCCGTGCGCCGAAGGGGGCGAGAGAGCTGATGCCGGGGAATGTCGATGGTATCCACGTGCAGGGGATGTCCGGCGAGCTGGTTCTCCGCGATTGCCATTTCCGAGGGCTCGGTGACGACGCGCTGAACGTTCACTCGCTTGCGGGCTTCGTCAAGACGTACGATCCGGTGACGGGTGCGATTGACATCCGGCGGCACGACCGCCATGCCGGCGAGATCCTGCACGACGACGCCTGGGCGCGGGCGGGCGACGAAATCGTCGTCTACGATCCGAAGACGTTTCTGGAGAAGGGGCGGTTCGTCCTCAACGGACACCGCCGAGGACACGGACGTGTGACGAACCTCACGGGGACGCTCGCGGTCGGCGACGTCCTTGCGAACCGCGCGTTCTATCCGAAGGTCAGGATCTCCAACTGCACGTTCGAGAACTCCAGCTCGCGCGGCGTCCTCTTGCAGTCATCGGACATGTTGATCGAAAACTGCCGCTTCAGCGGCCACATTCATGCGGGGCTTCTCATCGCGCCGGACATCAGAATGTGGAACGAGGTCGGCCCCTCGAAGAACGTCGAGATACGGAACTGCGAGTTCGCGCACTGCGGCCTTGGCCCGATGCGGCACAATCTCGGTGCGGTCGTCATCAAGGCGAGCCACGACGCGGGCGCGGCCGACTATCCGGCGGGCGTTCACGAGAACATCTCGATTCGGGACTGCGACTTCCATGACAACGGCACGCGCGGCATTTTTGCCTCGGCGGTGAAGGGGCTTGATCTCCGGGGCAACCGCTTCGCGCACAATGCACCGGCGCCGGACGGCGTGGCGGGCTGCCACGACGTCCGCCTGGTGAACTGCGAACTGAAGGAAGGAGAGGCGAAATGACGAGACGGGGATTCCTCTGCGGGTCGATGGCGCTTGCGGCGGTGCGGCTGACGGCGCGCGAGCGTTTGGGCGAACGCCGCCTCCGGGTCGGCGTCCTGTCGGACGTCCATGTGAACGGGCCGAAGAAGGCCGTCCTGTTCGAGAAGGCGCTCCGGTTCTTCGACGGCGAGAAGGTCGACGCCGTGCTCATTTCCGGCGACCTGACCGTTGACAACCGGCTGTCCGAGTTCCAGTTGGTGGCCGAGACGTGGTTCAAGGTCTTTCCCTGCGACCGCCGTTCGGACGGCGCAAAGGTCGAGCGGCTGTTCGTGACGGGCAACCACGACGTGGACGGCTGGGCCTACGGGCGGTTCAAGTCCGTCGAGGAGGCGAAGCCGACGAGCTTTTTCTTCCACCGAGAGGAATTCTGGCGTAAGCTTTGGCACGAGGACTACCGGCAGGTTTCCGCGAAGACCGTCAAGGGCTACACGTTCGTGTTGCGGAACTGGCTCTCGATTCTCGGACAGGAATCGAAAGGACATCCCGTCGCGGCCGGCTTCCCGGACGAGCCGAACCCGATGGCGGACTTCCTGCCGACGCTGGATCTGCCGAAGGACAGGCCGTTCTTCGTCGTCCAGCACGAACCCGTGGCCGACACGGTCAACGCGACTTGGCTCTTTCGCGGACGCTGCTGGGGCAAATTTAGCGATCCGAAGACGAAAGGCCTCTACTCGAAGCATCCCAATGCCGTTGTCCTCACGGGGCACACGCACCTCTCGCTGACGGACGAGACATCGATCTGGCAGGGCGCGTTCACGGCGGTCAACTGCTCCTGCGAGACTGGCTTCGCCTTCACGCCGCCGGGGCGCGAGAACGGCTTCTGCGGGCGCGACTTCCGCCGCGATCCGCCGTTGGAGATGCCGCCGATCGACATCAAGAGCGTCCGTCAGGGGATGGTGATGGACGTCTACGACGACCGGATCGTCTTCCGTCGGCTGGAGTTCGCGAACGGGCATTCGCTCGGCGCCGACTGGGTCGTCCCAGTCTGGCCGGACGCGCCGAAGCCCTATGCGTTCGGCACGCGCCTCCGCGAAGGGCTCGTGCCCGCGTTCCCCAAGGGCGCGAAGGTCGCCGTCACCACGGGCGAGGGGCCGTTTCGCGGCAAGGGCGGCATGAAGCCGTCCGAGGAGAGGCATGCGCAAGTCTTCGTCGCGTTTCCGCCTGCGACGACGGCGGAAGGCGCCGCGATCCGCGCCTGGGACTACGCCGTGCGGCTGGAGGAGGACTGCGGCGACCAGGTGCGCACCGTCTCGGAGCGTTTCTACTTCTCGCCGAACTCGCTGATGGGCGAGGCCGACGACGTCGCGCCCGTCGTCTGCGCATTTCCCCGGACAGACCTGCCCCGAAATAGCCGCGCGGACTACCGCTTCACGGCCGTGCCGCGCAGCTGCTGGGGGCATGCGGGCGCGGCGATCTCGTCGGACTGGATGAGGTTCTGATGAAGGGGCTTGCTGCTTTCTGCATGGTCGCGACACTGTCCGTCGCACGGGCTGCGGACGAGTCGTTCGCGCCGGCGCTGTTCTGGTGGTGGAACGCGAGGCTGGACGTGAAGGCGCTCTGCGCGCAGGTCGACGACTTCTACGCCCACGGCTTCCGCACGCTCTGCATCCACCCGTTCCCGAAGGGGTTCCGCCCGGCGAAGTTCCCGTGCGACATGGAGCCGGACTACCTCACCGACGGCTACCTCGACGCCTACGCGGCGGTGACCGACCACGCGGCGGCGAAGGGCATGGCGTGCTGGCTCTACGACGAGGGCGGCTGGCCCTCCGGCGGCGCGTGCGGGCAGGTCGTGGCGAGCGACCCGGCGCGGTTCGCGATCCGCCGGATGGAGCGCGGCAAGGACGGCGAGGCCATGCTCACCGTGGAAAAGTGCGACCCGCGCGAGAAGGCGCCCTATCCCTCCGTCATCGAGCCGGGCGCGACGGACAGGTTCCTGAAGCTGACGCACGAACGGCTGAAGGCGCGCGTCGGCCGCCACTTCGGGAAGGCCGTCCCGTGGGTCTTCACGGACGAGCCGTCCGCGCCGCACGGCTACGACCGCCTCGGCTGGTCGACGGACTTCGCGCAGGAGTTCCGTGCGCGCAAGGGCTACGACGTCACGCCGTTCCTGACGGAGATGCTGCGGAAAGGCCCCGCCCGCGCGGAGGTGCGGCGCGCCCGCGTCGACTGCTACGACGTGATGGCCGACCTCTTCGTCGAGCGCTACCTCCTCCCGTGCCGCGACTGGTGCCGCGCGAACGGCCTCCTCTTTGGCGGGCACCTCGACGGCGACGACGACATCCGCAACGCCCTCACGCACGGCCACGGCAATCTCCTGCGCAGCCTGCGGGCGATGGATCTCCCCGGCGTCGACTGCATTTGGCGGCAGCTTCACCCGGACTCGCCCTATGCGGCGTTCCCGCGCCTCGCGTCCTCGGCCGCCCACCAGACGGGCGCGCGCCGCGTCCTCTCCGAGACGTTCGCGATCTACGGCGAGACGCTGTCGCCCGCGCTCATGAGGCGCGTCGTCGACTTTCAGCTGGTGCGCGGCGTCAACCAGTTCGTCTTCGCCTTCGCCTGCCAGTCGACGGCGGGGCGGTTCATGTCGCTCGGCGACCCCCACTTCGGGCCGTGCGACCCCAAGTGGCCGTTCATGTCGGCGTTCAACGCCTACGTGCGCGACGCGAGCGCGCGCCTCGCGGCGGGGACGAACCCCGTGCGCGTCGCCGTCTACTGGGACGTGCGCTCCGTCTGGGCGGAGGGGTTCGGCGGGGGCGAGGCGGTCGCCGCCGCCCAGTCCGCCGTCGCGCGGGGCCTCGACGTGCGGCAGGTGGACTTCGACTTCGTGGACGACGACCTCATTGAGGCGGGCCGCCTCCCCTACGCGGCGGTCGTCTTCCCGACGGACGGCGGACTGAGCGAGAAGGGCAAGGCCGCGCTCGCCGCCTACCGGGCGCGCGGCGGGCTGACGCTGGGGCCGGACGAACTCGACCGCGCGCCCCGGACGTGCCGCGCGTCGGGTCCCGGCGCGGAGAGCCTGCGCGTCACGAAGCGGCTTCTGCCGGACGGCGCGGCGGACTACTTCCTCGTGAACGAGGGCGACCGGGCGATTGCGCCGTCGGTGGCGTTCGACGAGGGCGCGACGCGCACGGTTGCGCTCGACCCCTGCGGTTCGGCGTTTGTCCGGCTCGCGGCGGACGGGACGGTGCTGGAGGCCCCGCCTGCGCGTCCGGCGGTCGTCGCGCGGCGCGAGCTGAAGGACGGCTGGACGGTGCGCAAGGTTTGGGCCGTCCGCCCCGGCGCGGCGGACTTCGAGTATTCCGACTGCGCGGCGGAGCCGGAACGGCCCTGCGCCCCCGGCGACTGGGGGACGCTCTTCGGGACGGACTTCAGCGGGCGGGCCGTCTACCGCGTCGCGTTCGCGGCGGAGGGCGGCAGGGCCGAGCTCGACCTCGGGAAGGTCGGGGTCTGCGCGTCGGCGCGGCTGAACGGGCGCGGGCTGGAGCCGCGCTTCGCGCCGCCGTTCAGGTGGGAGGTCGCGCTCGCGGCGGGGACGAACGTCCTGGAGGTGACGGTCGCGAACACGCTGGCGAACGCGCTCGTGCCGGCGCTGGGGCGCATCGGGCGCGACTTCCCGCCAAAGTCGTCGTGGTCGTTCCGGGAGGAGGCGTTCTACGCGCGGGACGACTTCGCCTCCGGCCTCATCGGCCCCGTCACCCTCGGCTTCACGGCGGAAGACTCGAAACTTGCAGACAGGCAATAACAAGACAAAGGAAAGACATGAAAACAATGAAAATAGGCAAGAGAAGATTCTTGGCGGCGGCAACGGTCGCCGTGTGGTTCAATGCGTTCGCGTGGGCGGACGGACAGGGGCGGATCATCCGACCCGAATTGCCCAGCGGCGATGCGACAGGCGCCGTCCAGGGGGCAATCGACGACTGCTTCCGCGCGGGCGGCGGCACGGTGAGGCTCGCGAAGGGCGTGTGGAACGTCGGCGGGTTTCGTCTGCGGAGTCGCGTCACGCTCTATTTGGAGTCGGGTTGTCGGCTGCTCGGTTCGCGCGACATCGAGAAATACTACATTCTCGAAAAGGACACGGTTGAGCCGGTCGATCCGAAGCTCGTCTCGCACGAACGCTGGTACCAGAGCGACACGACCTACAAGGACACGATCTGGCGCTATCCGGGAAGCCGCTGGAACAACGCGCTCATCCGCCTCTACAAGGCGACGGACGCGGCGATCGTCGGCGAGCCGGACAGCCTCATCGACGGGGCCAACCCCTACGACCCGGTGGGCGAGGAGTTCTATCGCGGGCCGCTCGGCATCAACGCGATTGACTGCACGAATCTCGTCTTTCGCGGCTACACGGTGAACAACACCGGCAACTGGGCGCATCGGCTTGCGGACGTGCAGGGCTTTGCGTTCGACGGCGTGACGTGTCTCGGCGGACACGACGCCGTGCATTTCAACGGGTGCGACGACGTGCAGATTCGAAACTGCACGTTCAAGACGGGTGACGACTGCTTTTCGGGGTTCGACAACCATCGCGTGACGGTGCGGGACTGCTACGTCAACTCGTCCTGTAGTGCGTTCCGCTTTGGCGGCAACGACGTGCTGATCGAGCGCTGCACGATCAGGGGCCCCGGCGAATGGGGCTTTCGCGGACGCCTCACGCGGGAGCAGAAGAAGGCCGGCGCGCCGACGCCGCCCGGCTCGTCCCTCGGGCGCAACAACATGCTTTCGTTCTTCACCTACTATGCGGACGGCACGCATCCGATCCGCGACTTTGCGCGGCGCATCGTCCTGCGCGACTGCACGGTCGAGAACGCCGACCGCTTCCTCCACTACAACTATGACAACGAGCAGTGGCAGCGCGGCGTGCCGCTGACGGACATCACGTTCGAGCGCGTGAAGGCCACGGGCATCCGCCTGCCGCTCTGTGCATACGGGGCGAAGGGGCATGACGTCAAGCTGGACTTGACGCTGAAGGACTGCGAGATATCCTTTGTCCAGCCTATCGCGGAATTCATCCGGGGTGCCGAGATCGGGAAGCTGACGCTGGAGAACGTCACGGTCTCGGGTGTCGAGGGGCCGTTGCTGAGGCTGTGGCGGGACTACCATCCGACTGTCCGCGCGAAGAACCTGAAGGGCGTCTCGGAGGAAGTCATTGCGGACGAAGGGCGATTTGACGTGAAGGGGATCTGATTGAAAAGGCTTTCCTCGATCTTGTCGGCCCTGTCCGCCGTTGGTGCGCTGTCGTGCGTCGGTGAGGGGCTGGATGATTTCGTGCGCGGCTCGGCCTCGCTGGACTTCGCGTCGAAAGTGCTGTCCTACGGCCTGCCCGATGCGGATTGCCCGAACCTCCTGCCGTCCGGCGAGCTGACCTTCTTCGACAGCCTGTCCGTCGGCAGCAAGTTCTACATCGACTTCACGGACATCGGCACGCGCATGGGGCGCGGCGACCGCACATGTGACTTCTGGGAGATCGACTTCCCCGTCGATCTTCGGCACACCTTCACGCCGGACGAGATCGGCGGACTGCCGACCAGCGTCGAAGTCGGCGTCGGCTACCGCTACGAGTACCACCCGCCGCGCACACACATCGCAGACACGCAGTTCTGGCTTGCGGACGTCGCGCTGCCCGACCTGTGGCTTGTGCCGCGCCTCGCCTACGAGCGGGACGCCATTCGGGACAACGGCACCTATCTCAATCTCAGCCTCTCGAAAGCGGTGCCGCTGGGCGCGGGCGTGAGCCTCGTGCCGTCCGTCGCGCAGGGCTGGGGCGACCGCAAGCGCGTCAAGGGCTACTTGCCGTTGCCGGATCTCGTCGGGCGTCTCGACCGGGCGGG
Organism: uncultured Kiritimatiellota bacterium; assembly: GCA_934675625.1. Classification (GTDB taxonomy): domain Bacteria; phylum Verrucomicrobiota; class Kiritimatiellia; order RFP12; family UBA1067; genus UBA1067. The sequence goes on along the minus strand of CAKURH010000043.1, from coordinate 16,527 downwards.
GCTGATGGACACGGTTTTTGGGCTTTCGCTTGTTTGGCGCATGACGGAGAGCCTGATGCTGTCGGGCTTCGTCGCCTACAGCGACTTCCTGTTCGACCGTCACGTGCGCGAGGCATCGCGCAGCTACATCCGCCAGTCGGACGGCGGCGCGCGCAACCGCAGCTGGTGCTTCCCCTGCGGACTTTCGCTGACGCTCGCCTTCTGACGGCGTGGCAGCCGCTGATTTGATATAATGTGCGGCATGAATCTGGAAAAGAGAAACGAGGCGGAGGCGTTCAGGGCGTTGACGGACGCGGAGATCGCGACGCTGGAAGCGCACGGCTGTTCGGCCGAGGACTGGCGGGCGGTCACGGTCGCGCCGGACTTTGACGCGGCGACGGTGCGCGACACGGCCTTTTCGGGCACGTGCCGCCTCGGCGCGTTCCGCAAGACGTACACGCTGCCGGGCGGCGTCCGCAAGCCGGCGGGCGTCTACCGCGCGACGCTGCACAACGTGACGGTCGGCGACGACTGCCGCCTCTCGAACGTCCGCAGCTACATCGCGAACTACGACATTGGCGCGGGCACGCTCATCGGCAACGTCGACAAGATCTACGTCGAGGGCGAGACGAGCTTCGGCAACGGTGTCGAGGTGTCCGTCCTGAACGAGACGGGCGGGCGCGAGGTGACGATCCACACGGCGCTCACGGCGCACGAGGCGTATCTGGAGGCGATGTACCGGCACCGCCCGAACCTCGTCGCCGCGCTCAAGCGCTTCGCGCAGGAGAAGGCCGCCGCCGCGCGGTCGTCGCGCGGCACGATCGGCTGCGGCGCGACGGTCGTCGACACGGGACTCGTCCGCAACGTCTTCATCGGCGACGGCGCGGTGGTGGACGGCGCGGCGCGCCTCTCGAACGGCTCGCTCGTGAGCCGGCCCGACTCGCCCGTCGTGATCGGGCGCGGCGTCAGCGCGGACGACTTCATCGTGCAGGACGGCTCGCGCGTCGAGGACGGCACGCGCATCACGCGCTGCTACGTCGGGCAGTCGAGCGAGCTCGGCCACGGCTATTCGGCGAGCGACTCGCTCTTCTTCTGCAACTGCCTGGAGGAGAACGGCGAGGCCTGTGCGGTCTTCGCGGGGCCGTTCACCGTCACGCACCACAAGTCGACGCTGCTCATCGCCGGCATGTTCAGCTTCATGAACGCGGGCTCGGGCTCGAACCAGTCCAACCACATGTACAAGCTCGGGCCCATCCACCAGGGCGCGCTGGAGCGCGGCTCGAAGACGGCGTCCGACTCGTACATCCTCTGGCCCGCGCGCATCGGCGCGTTCTCGCTCGTGATGGGCCGCCACACGACGAACCCCGACACGTCGAGCCTGCCGTTCTCGTACCTCATCGAGTCGCAGGGCGTCACGTACCTCGTGCCCGGCGTGAACCTCAAGAGCGTCGGCACGATCCGCGACGTGCAGAAGTGGCCGAAGCGCGACCGCCGCGCGCCTGAGGGCCGCCTCGACAAGGTGAACTTCAACCTCCTCTCGCCCTACACGATCGACAAGATGGTGCGCGGCATCGCGATTCTCGAGAACCTGCGCGCGCTGTCGGGCGCGACGAGCGACACCTACGCCTACCAGAGCGCGCGCATCACGAACGCCGCGCTCGTGAAGGGCCTCGAATTCTACCGGATGGCGATCGACAAGTTCCTCGGCAATTCGCTCATCTCGCGCCTGGAGAAGATTGCGGACGGCGACTACCTCGGCAAGCTTCGGCCGACGACGCGCGAGGGGCTGGGCGACTGGGTGGACCTCTCGGGGCTGCTCGCGCCCCATACGTGCGTGAGCGCGATCCTCGACGACGTGGAGTCCGGGCGGATCGCCTCCTGCGCGGAACTGGACGCGCGGATGACGGCGCTTCAGGATCGCTACTACGACTACGAATGGACGTGGGCCTACGACCTCATGCTCCGCTACTACGGGCTGGAAGAGGGGAAGATCGGCTACCGGGACCTCGTGACGATCATCCGCCTCTGGCGCGAATCGGTGCTGAAGCTCGACCGCCTGCTCTACGAGGACGCGCGCAAGGAGTTCTCGCTCGCGACGAAGACGGGCTTCGGCTTCGACGGCGGCGGCGCGACGACCGAGGCGGACTTCGCGGGCGTGCGCGGCACGTTCGAGACGAACCCATTCGTCCATGAGGTCACGGCGCACATGACGCGCAAGAACGCGCTCGGCACGCGCTGGATCGATCGCCTCAACGCCCTCGCCGGAAAGGTCATGTGACATGAGACTGAAGAAGAACATGCTGTCCGTTGCACTGTCGGCCGCGTGGCTGGCGAATGCTTGGGCCGGGACGCCGACGTCGGTGGACGCGGCGCTTGCCTGTATCGATCCGCTGATCGGCACGGAGGGCGCCGGCTCGGAATACGGCGGGATGATGCCCTATGTCGGCGTGCCGTTCGGCAGCTTCCACCTCGTGCCGATGACGCGCCTCAACCGCGTCGGGCAGCTGTCGTTCAACAGCGCCGACGACACGCTGCTCGGCTTCATCCTGACGCGGCAGCCCGCGATCTGGATGGGCGACTGGGGCGAGGTGCGCATTCCGATCGAGCCGCACCGGATCGAGAAGGCCGACTACACGCCCTACTGCGCCCGGATTGTCGTCGGCGGCCGCGCCTACGCGTTCACGGCGACGGCGCACGCCGCCTGGCTGCGCGGCGACAGCCTCCGCGACGTGCGGCTCCTGAGCGGCTTCAACGCCAACCGCGACGATGCGAACCTCGGACGGGAGCTGCCGAACTTCCGGGGCTGGCGATACGTCGAGAAGCGCGGCAACGACCTCAAGGTCGGCGTCTCGCTGATCTCGCTCGAACAGGCGTGCGCCAACCTCGTGCGCGAAATCGGCGACCGCACCTTCGAGGAGGTCGTCGCCGAGACGAAGGCGGCGTGGGCGTCCTATTTCGGCCGCGTCACGATCGATGCGCCGGCGGACGTGAAGACGATCTTCTACACGGGCCTCTACCACACGCTCCTCTATCCGCGCCAGATCGACGAGGACGGCCGCTACTATTCGGCTTTCGACGACCGTGTGCATGCGGGCGTCGCTTACAGCTGCTACTCGCTCTGGGACACGTATCGCGCGGAGCATCCGTGGCTCACGCTCGTCGCGCCCGAACGGGTGGACGGCATGATGCAGTCTCTCTGCAACGCCTTCCGTGAGGGCGGATGGCTGCCGAAATGGCCGAACCCCGGCTACACGGGCATCATGGTCGGCGCGCCGGCGGAGATTGTGCTGGAGGAGGCGATGTCCAAGGGCTTCACGGGCTTCGACCATGCGCTTGCGCGAGCGGCAATCGAGAAGAACCGGACGGTGCCGCAGAAGTTCGACACGGCGCGCCGCTGGCGTGACCGCGAGGAGTACGGCGACTGGCCGGAGACGCGGGCGGGCCTCACGAGCTACTTGAAGCGCGGCTATGTCGCCTGTGACGAGACGGCGGAATCCGTCTCGCGCACGCAGGACTTCGCGCTCGCCGACCGCAACCGCAACTACACGAATCTCTGGTGCGCCGCCGAAGGGCTCTTTCTGCCGCGCCGGGCGGACGGCACGTTCGTCTCGCGCAAGGACTTGAAGCCGCCCTACCGCGACTACTGCGAACAGCAGCCCGAGACGGGCCTTTGGGCCGTGCCGCACGACCCGGAGGGACTGGCGGAGCTCTTGGGCGGGAAAGAGGCGGCGACGCGGAAGCTCGACGAATTCTTCGACACGCTCTTCTTCAAGCCGGACGGACGCGGCAACGGGTCGATCCACGGCAACGAGACGAGCCACCACTGCGCCTACCTCTACAACCGGTTCGGACACCCCGAAAAGACGCAGTGGCGGGTGCGGCAGATCCTGACGCGCTGCTACTCGACGAACCGCAAGGGGTTTGACGGCAACGAGGACTGCGGTCAGATGAGCGCGTGGTACATCTTCTCCGCGCTCGGCTTCTATCCGCTCGACCCGGCGTCGGGCGTCTATGAGCTGGGCTCGCCGCTTGTGCAGGGCGCGACGCTGCGGTTCGGCGTGCCGTATGCGCCGGCGACGCTGCGGATTGTCGTGCGGAACGGCGCGCCCGACCGCTGGCGCGTCCGGCGCGTGACGCTGAACGGACACGAACTTGGCGATGGACGTGTTCGCCACGCCGACCTCGTGCGCGGCGGCGAGCTCGTCTTCGAGATGGCGACGGAAGCGGAACCGCCTGACGTCGGAACCGAACAAACCCCTCACGAAAACGAAAGGACGGAGTGAACATGGACATGAAGGCATTTGACGCGGCGGCGGGCTATTTCCCCGACCTCTGTTTCGAGACCCCGCCGGATCTCGGCATCCTCCTCGGCAGCGGCTGGGGCGAGGCCCTGTCGGCGGACGAGGTTCTCTTCCGCGCGGACTACGCGCAGATTCCCGGCCTCGGCGCCTCGACCGTTCAGGGGCATGCCGGCGAATTCGTCCTTTATCGGCGCGGCGGGCTTCGCATCGCCGCCTGGTGCGGGCGCCGACACTACTACGAGGGCGTCGGCTGGGAGCCGGTCGTCCTGCCGGTCGAGCTGCTGCGGCGGATGGGCTGCACGACGCTGCTCCTGACGAACGCCTCGGGCGGCATCAATCCCGCGCTGCGTCCCGGCGACTTCGTCATCATCCGCGACCACATCAACCTCGTCGGCGCGAATCCGCTCATCGGCGCGCACCGTTCCGAATGGGGCGAGCGCTTCCCCGACATGACGGAGATCTACACGAAGCGCCTCGCCGAACTGCTCCACGCGGCGGCGAACCGCCTCGACCTGCGGGTAATGGACGGCGTCTACGCCTACAACGCGGGGCCGGCCTACGAGACGCCCGCCGAAGTGCAGGCCTACAAGGCGCAGGGGGCGGACGTCGTCGGCATGTCGACCGTGCCCGAGGCCGTCTTCGCGAAGGCCTGCGGCATGAAGGTCGCCGGGCTGTCGCTCGTCTCCAACCTCGCCGCCGGCATCTCGCGGCGCCCCCTCGCCCACGAGGAGGTCGTCGCCGCCGGGCATGCGGCGAAGCCGAAGATGGCCGCGTTCATCGAGGACTTCATTGCTCGACTCTGACATCGAGACGTTCCTCTCGGCCGTCGCGCTGGAGAAGGGCCAGAGCGCCAACACGTTGGCGAGCTACGGCAGCGACCTGCGCTTCTTCGCGCGCTTCCTCGCGGCACGCGGCAAGGTCGCGTCCGCCGATGTCACGCACGATGACCTCGTCGCGTTCCTGGCGGACGAGCGCGCCGAGGGGCTGCGGGGGACGACGCGCGCGCGTCGCCGGGCGGCGATTCGCATGTTCTTCCGCTATCTCAAGGAAAGGCGCCTCGTGCCGCACGATCCGTCGTCCGAGCTGGAGGCGCCGAAGAAGGCGCTGGTCCTGCCGCGCGTCCTCTCCGAGGCGGAGGTCTTCGCGATGCTGGACGCGGTGAAGGGCGACGACCCGCGCGACCGCCGCGACCGCGCACTGCTGGAGGTCATGTACGGCTGTGGGCTGCGCGTCAGCGAGACCTGCGACCTGAAGCTGGAAGACCTCGTTTCGGACGGCGAGCTCGTGCGCGTGCTCGGCAAGGGGTCGAAAGAGCGCCTCGTGCCGCTCGGCGGCGCGGCGGCGCGCGCGCTGACGGCCTATCTCGACAGGTCGCGCGCGGCGTTTGCGCGCGACCTCGGCGAGACGCATGTCTTTCTCACGCGGCTCGGCCGCCCGTTCACGCGTCAGGGCGTCTTCAAGGTCATCCGGGAGCGCGCCGCCGCCGTCGGCATTCCGGCTGACCGCATTTCGCCGCACGTCTTGCGCCACTGCTTCGCCTCCCATCTGCTCGCGCACGGCGCGGACGTCCGCGCCATTCAGGAGATGCTCGGCCATGCGGACGTCGGCACGACGCAGGTTTACACGCACGTGGACGCACGGCGGTTCATCGAGATCCACAAGCTGCATCCGCGCCATGAGCGCGGCGGCGACGCCTAGAGCGGCAGGGCCTTGCCGCTCGCGAGGGCGCGCACGACGAGCGACGCGCCACTGGCGCAGTCGCCGACGCAGAAGACGTTCCGTTCGGGCGCGGAGACGAGCGCGGTGCGCGGCGTCTGGGCGAGCGCGAGCTGGCGGACGACCGGGTGGTCGGTCGGCACGCCCGTGAAGCCCATCGCGAGCAGCACGAGGTCGGCCTTGATCGTCTCCTTCGAGTTCGCGCGCGGCGCGAACTTCAGCGGCTTGCCGTTCGCGGCAAACGTCCAGTCGACCGTCTCGACCTCGACGCCCGTCACGTGGTCGTCGCCGAGGAACTTCAGCGAGTTGAGGTTCCAGCGGCGTTCGCAGCCCTCCAGGTGGCTGGAGCTCGTGCGCAGCTCGTAGGGCCAGAGCGGCCACGGTGTCGAGGGGCTGCGCGTCATCGGCGGCTTCGGCATGATCTCGATCTGCGTCACCGACTGCGCGCCCTGGCGGATCGCCGTGCCGACGCAGTCGGAGCCCGTGTCGCCGCCGCCGATCACGAGGACGCGGCGACCGGCCGCGTTGATGGGATTTTCGGGAATCTCGCCCGTGAGCGCCCGGTTCTGTCCGCCGAGGAACTCCAGCGCGAGGTGGATGCCTGCCTTGTCGCGGCCGGGAATCTTCAGGTCGCGCGCGGCGGGCGTGCCGAGGGCGACGATCACGGCGTCGAAGGTGCGCGCGAGATACGCGGCCGAGACGTCGACGCCGACTTCCGTATCCGTCCGGAAGACGATGCCCTCGGCTTCGAGGATCTTGCGGCGGCGGTCGATGACGGCCTTGTCGAGCTTGAAGCAGGGGATGCCGTAGCGCAGGAGGCCGCCGATGTCGTGGTTCTTCTCGAAGACCGTGACGGCCCAGCCCTTGCGGCGCAGCGTGACGGCGGCGGAGAGCCCGGCCGGGCCCGCGCCGATGACGGCGGCGCGCCGGCCGTTTTCCGTCGCCGGGGGACGCGGCACGACCCAGCCGTTCGCGAACGCCGTCTCGATGATCAGCTTCTCGCTCTGGCGCACCATGACCGATTCCTCGTCGAGCTGGTGGACGCAGCACGACTCGCAGAGCGCGGGGCAGACGCGGGCCGTGAACTCGGGAAAGTCGCTGTTGACGGACAGGAGCTCGTAGGCGCGCTTCAGGTCGCCGCGCGCGACGGCGCGGTTCTGGTCGGGGACGAGGTTGCCGAGCGGGCAGCCGTAGCCGTGGCAGAAGGGGACGCCGCAGGAAAGGCAGCGCTCGACCTGCGGCTGCAGGTCGGCGGCCGTGAGCGGACGCTCGACCTCCTTGAAGTCGGCGGTGCGTTCGGTGACGGGGCGATAATAGTCGTGAATGCGTTCCATGTGCAGAATCTCCGATTTCGGCTGTCTGCAAAGCCCGTGCCAACGTGGGGACAGGCCCCGTGGTTGCGTGGGGACAGGCCCCGTGTTCATGTGGGGGCTGTCCCCACGTTGCCGAGCGTTGTTCAGAATGTGTAATCTTTTCGTGTTGGTCGGACACCACCTGTAAATCCAGTAATGGGTTTCTAAATTCCGTCGCTCTCTGTATGTGGGACAGTCGTCCGCATCATAGGCCCGTCGGCCCGACAGATCGCGCGAACCGTCGCTCCGGGAGTCGTACCTGTCGCCACACGTCAGTCTAACAGACGTGACAAGACATTCCCCTCGGCGGAATGCGCTTCTTCAAGCGTAAACACCGAGGCGACAGGCGATCCCTGCGCTCCTCTCGCGCGACTGTCGGCTCCTCCGGGCCACGGGCGGCTTGCGCCGCCGCTTCGCGAGAATCTGCGGCTATCAGATCAGATGGTGGCAGAAGGCGGGGAAAGACAGAATTAGGATTTCAGGAACGAGGGACAGGCCACGCAGAACAGGGCAGGACGTTGCGTGAGGAGCGAGGCCGAGGGCGGCCCGCAAGCGCGAAGGCGCGACGCGACGAACTCGACCAGGAATCGCCAACGCGGCGCGCCGCACGTCGGCAAGCGACAGGATGCGTGCGACTGTCTGGCCGACGGGCCTATGATGCGGACGACTGTCCCACAGAGGACTGAACCCCGCAAGCAACCAACTCCAGTTCGTAAAGCCACGCCGAGGTCAATTTATGGTATAATCCCACGTCATGGAAAAAGTGCGCCTCATCACCCGTAAACACCTTCCCGTCTTCATCATGCTCGTGAGCTGCTTCACGCTGTGGGGGCTTCTCAACAACATGACGGACAACCTCGTGCCGTCGTTCCAGCGCATCTTCACGATGGATCAGTCGAAGGCCGGCCTCGTGCAGGTCGCGTTCTACGGGGCCTACGCGGTGCTCGCGATCTTCGCGGCCGTGCTCGCCGAGGAGTTCAGCTACCGCAAGGGCGTGCTGATCGGGCTCTTCATCTACATCGCGGGCGCGCTCCTCTACATCCCCGCCTGCCTCGCGCAGAGCTTCGACATCTACTTCATCGCGATCTTCATCGTCGCGGGCGGCTGTTCGCTGCTGGAGACGACGTGCAACCCGTACGTCCTCTCGCTCGGCGACGAGGCGACGGCCGTGCGGCGCCTCAACTTCGCGCAGATGTTCAACCCCGTCGGCTCGATGGTCGGCATCGTCCTCGCCCAGCAGCTCATCCTCTCGCACCTCCACCCCGCGACGGCCGAGGAGCGCGCGCTGATGGACGAGGCGACGCGGCAGGGCATCATCCACAACGAGCTCTTCTGGGTCTGCGCGCCCTACGTCGGCCTCTGCGCGGTCGCCGCGCTCATCTGGCTCTTCTTCCTCTTCGCGAAGGAGGAGGAGACGCCGTTCGACGGGCGCGCCACGGCGCTGAAGCGCGTCGGCGTCGCGACGCTCTTCACGTTCCTGCCGATCACCGCGCTCTACTTCCTCTTCCCGGACATGAACAAGATCGTCTGGGTGCTGCTTGGCTGCCTCGGCCCGCTCGCCTACGTCACCGTCCAGCGCGACTACCGGGCGATGCTCGCGACGCTCCTCAGGACGCCGCGCTACTGGATGGGCGTCGTCGCCCAGTTCTTCAACATCGGCGTCCAGATCGCCGCGTGGACGTGGCTCAACGTTTACTGCCAGAAGGAGCTCGGCGTGACGCCGGCGGACGGCGCGACCTACTACACGGTCGCGATCTCGCTCTTCATCGCGTTCCGCTGGATCGCGACGTTCCTCATGAAGTACGTTGCGCCGGCGAAGATGATGGCCGTCTTCGCGGCGGGGGCGATTCTCTGCTGCCTCGGCGTCATGTACCTGCCGACGCGCGTCCTCTTCGCGGTCGGCGGCCTGCCGTTCTCGTGGAACGTCCTCTGCCTTGTCGCGATGAGCGGCTGCATGTCGCTCATGTTCCCGACGATCTACGGCATGGCGCTCGGCGGGCTCGACCCGAAGGCCCTGAAGCTCGGCGCGTCCGGCCTCATCATGGCGATTCTCGGCGGCGCGATCGTCACGCCGTGGATGGCGGACATCCTCGGCAACCCGAACTCGATATGGTGCGCGCTCGTGCCGGGCTTCTCGACGGACTGGGACACTGACCTGAAGCTCTGCCAGACGTCGCTCCGCGCGAGTTTCGTCGTTCCGGCGATCTGCTTTGCGGTCGTCGGCCTCTACGCGGTCTGCTTCGCGGGGCGGCGGGGCGAGTCGCCGAAGCGGGTGCGGTAGATCTTGCGGAAGGCCGATTCCGAGGCGTAGCCGCAGAGGTGCGCGATGGCTTTCAGGGGGCGTGACCGGTCGTTGAGGAGTTCGCGCGCCCGTTCGAGGCGCACGCGCTGGATCTCCTCCAGGATCGAATGCCCGGTCGCCTCGCGGAAATGAAGTTCGGCCGTCCGGCGCGCCCCGTCGAGCACGCGCAGGACGTCGCGGGCCCGCAGTCCCTCGCAGGCCTTTTCGCGGATGAGCTCAACGGCTTTCGTGACGCGGCTGTCGACGCCGCTGCGCCGTCGCGTCGATTCGCGCCGGACGACCATCAGCGGCTGCACGACGAGGGCCGTCGGCGTGCGGTGGGCGCGCGTGAACTGCTCGGCGATCAGGCGTGCGGCGAGAAAGCCCATCTGCTCGTTGTCGGCCAGCACGCTGGAGAGCTGCGGACGCGAACTCAGGCAGATCGACTCGTCGTTGTCGACGCCGACGAGCGCAATCGAATCCGGAATCTTCAGGCCCTCCGCCGCGCAGAGGCCGCGCACCAGGTTGGCGACCTCGTCGTTCGCGGCAAAGATGCCGCAGGGGCGGGGCAGGTCGCGTAGCCAGCGGCGCAAGTCCCGGTTCCACGCCTGCTGTCCGGCCTTGTCGTGCGCGGCGAATTCGTCGCAGGTTCCGCCGTTCAGCTGGATGATGTCGCGGAAGTGGCGCGCACGCTCGTCCGACCAGTAGCGCGGACGCGGAAAGTGCACGAAGGCGAAGTGCCGGTAGCCGAGTTGCAGGAGCTCGCGCGCCGCCGCTTCCGCCGTGCCGCGCAGGTCTTCGCAGACCGTGAAGAGTCGAGCGCCGGAGGCGGGGCGGCACGTGAGGAAGACGGACGGTAGATGCTTGAGCGCGCGCATGTCCGGCGGGTTCTCGATGCCGCCGCAGTCGAAGACGAGGCCGTCCGCCTTCCAGAAGTTGACCAGCCGCTTGAGGTCGGGCGTGCGGCTGGCGGGTAGCGTGACCGTCTGCACGCGCCAGCCGTGGGCCTGCGCGCCCCGCGAGAAGCCGGTGCATTTCTGGATGGAGGGCGGCCGCTCGCTGAACTTGATGTAGAGTATCGTCTTTCGCCCGCTCATCTTTGTGGCCGTTCGATTCCGCATGCGCGTCCGGCCGAAAGCTTCTCGATGGCCATGCCGAGATAGGTCTTCAGGCAGCCGCGCGCCGCCTCCACGACATTCGCCCTGCATTCCTCCACGGTCTCGCCCTCCGACACGCAACCGGGCATCGCCGGGACTTCCCCCCAGTATCCGCCTTCCTCGGCCTCGTGGATGACGATCCGCCAGTCCTGTCTGTTGAAGATGTCTGCCATCGTGGTTTCCTTTCCTGTCTTTTGCCGTGATCCGCCGCCGCCCTGGGAAGGGCAACGGCGCATATTATAGCAAAGTATCGCTAAAACCTGTCAATGGGGGTTCGTAGGTTTTAGTTGCAAATTGATTTAAGGTATCCGAGGGTGGAAACGGATGTCGGCGCACACGTAGTCGCTTGACGCCCGAATCAGTTCTCGAACGATGTCTTGCCTTCTCCAGTGTCAGCAGTTTGACTGCCTCTTCCTTCAAAAGCACCCGTAGTGTATCATATTTGCCCATTCGCGGGCAAATGCGCACGTAATCGAGAGGGCTTCGGGACGCTCCACGGGCCGCTTTTGACGCTTCGCAGGGAATCTGCCATAATTCCATCCAATCTTACTGATAAGAGGATGTGACACAATGAGCGTAATGACAACAAAGATGTCCTCTCGGGGGCAGGTCGTGATACCTGAGGCCATGCGCACACAGTTCGGCTGGGGTCTTGGCACGGCGTTCATCGTCGAAGCCTATAAGGGGAACGTCATCATGCAGCCCCTGCGCCCGACGCCAGAATCGGTGTTCGCGAAGAAGTTTGATGCGCTTCTCGCCCAAGGCCAGTCACAGGCCAGGGCGGCTGGGTTGCGAACGAGCGACATCGCCACCGTTGCGCGCTTGCGGCCGGGGCGACAGTGATTTGCAGCGGTGACCGCCATCTCCTTGCCGTAGACGGGCATCAGGGGCTTGAAGTTCTTGTCCCCAAGCGGTTTTTGGACAAGTACCTGTAAGTGCGTGAACGTGCGAAATAGCGCGATTACGCCCAAAGTGCTGATGCGTGGCTACGGAATTGCGCAAACGAGCCGCTAATTTTCTGCGCAAACGGGAATCGCCTCGGCGGGGCTTTATGGTATAATACGCACCGTCAAGCAAAAAAGGCGACAACAGGAGATTTCATCAAATGAACAGGTTCAAAGGCAAGGTCGTTCTGGTCACGGGCGGAAACCGCAACACGGGGCTCTGGCTCGTGAAGAAGTTTGCGGACGAGGGGGCGCGCGTATTCATGTGCGGGTCGTCGGAGGCATCGACGGCGCGCGGCGCCGAGGCGCTGGCGGCGATGGGCGTCGCGGGCGTGACGGCGCAGGCGTGCGACGTGGGCGACAGGGCGCAGGTTGGCGCGCTCATGGATCGCGTCGAACGGGAGGCGGGAACGCTCGACATCCTCGTGAACAACGCGGCCGACCAGGGGCTGGACCTCGGCGGCCCGCTGGAGATGGACCCGGAGGCGATCCTGAAGGTCATGAACACGAACGTGAAGGGCGGCTTCCAGGTCACGCAGGCGGCGTGCAACCGCTTCTTCATGAAGCGGCCCTACGAAGTCGGCGGCCCTTATCGCGGCACGGTCGTCTTCCTCTCGTCGAACACCGCGATGCGCGCGATCCGGAACCGCACGGCCTACTGCGCGTCGAAGGGCGCGATCAACTCGATGGTGCGCGCGCTCGCGCTCGACCTCTCGCCGCTCGGCATCCGCGTCAACTGCTGTGCGCCTGGCTACATCTACACCGAGCGCTGGGACGCGCTCGACGAGGCGGTCAAGGCGCGCCGCCGCGCGAACTGTCCGCTCGGCCGGGAGGCGACGGGGGCGGACATCGCGAACGTCGTCGCGTTCCTCGCGAGCGGGGACAGCGGCAACATGGCCGGCGAGATCGTGACGTGCGATGCGGGCTGCTCGTGCCAGCACATGCCGGCGGACGTGGACTGTTGAGAGGTTGAGAAGCGAAATGAAAATCACATCGATCAAGCCATTTGTCATCGACTGCTTCCGCACGAACTGGGTGTTCGTGAAGGTCGAGACGGACGAGGGAATCTCGGGCCTCGGCGAAGGGACGCTCGAATACAAGGAGAACGCGCTTGTCGGTGCGCTCAAGGACCTGGAACACGCGCTCCTCGGCAAGGATCCGTTCGACACCGCGTGGATCGAGCACGAGAACTACCGCGACGCCTACTGGCGCGGCGGGGCCGTCCTCATGAGCGCACTCTCCGCGATCGACATGGCGCTCTGGGACATCAAGGGCAAGGCGCTCGGCGTGCCGGTCTGGAAACTACTTGGCGGCAAGTGCCGCGAGGCCGTCCCCTGCTACGCGAACTGCTGGTTCGCGGGCGCGAAAGAGCCGGAGGAGTTCGCCGCGAAGGCGACGGCGGCGGTCGAGCGCGGCTTCAAGGGCCTCAAGTGGGATCCGTTCGGCAAGAACTACCGTCAGCTGCCGCCCGCCGACTTCAAGAAGGCGATGGCGTGCGTCGCCGCCGTCAAGGGCGCGACGGAGGGCAAGGCCGAGATCCTGATCGAGTGCCACGGTCGCTTCGACGTGCCGACGGCCCTGCGCGTCTGCCATGCGCTGGAGGCGTTCGACCCCTACTGGGTGGAGGAGCCGGTCATTCCCGACACGATGCGGGCCTTGGCGGACGTCCGGTCGCGCGTGCGCGTGCCGATTGCCTGCGGCGAGCGCCTCTACACGACGCAGCAGATCCTCGACGCGATCGAGCTCAACTGCTGCGACTATCTGCAGCCCGACTCGTCGCATGCGGGCGGCATCACGGCGATGAAGGGCATCGCGGCGATCTGCGACGCGCACCACGTGCCGTTCTGCGCACACAACCCGAGCGGCCCGGTGGCGAACGCCGTCACGTTGGCCTTGGGCGTCTCGACGCCCGGCTACTGCATCCACGAGACGCTGTTCGACGACGTGCCGTGGCGCCGGGACGTCGTTGACGAGGACGTGAAGTTCGTCGACGGGATAATGTACCCGTCGGAGCGTCCGGGCCTCGGCATCGAGCTGAACGAGGAAGCCGCCGCCGCGCACCCGAAGCAGGACCACTGGCTGCGCCACTACGTCGGCACGCTCACGAACGTGCGTCCGCCGGACGCCACGCCCTACTATCACGGGTGAGGCGGGCCGTTCACGTGGCGGTGGCTTTTGCGGTAGGCGGCCGGGGACTGGCGGGCGTGGCGGCGGAAGAAGTGCGAGAAGTACCACGTCGAGTTGAAGCCGAGCGCGTCGGCGATCTCCCGAACGGGAAGGTCGCTGGACGCCAGCAGGTTCTTCGCGCGGACGAGCCGCCGCTCCAGCTGGTATTGCAGGGGTGACAGCCCGACCTCCTTGCGGAAGAGGTAGCGGAAGGCGCGGTAGGTGAGGCCCAGCGACTGCGCAAGGGCCTCGAAGTCGACGGTCTTGCGCAGGTGGTCGGTGATGTGCGTCTGCGCCCGGAGGACGAGCGCCGACTGCGCCGCGCCGGCGGCGCGCGCGGACGGGGCTTCGAGGATGGCGGCGGCGAGCGGCGGTACGCAGGCGGCCGCCGCGAAGGGCGTCTGCCGGGCTGTCGAGAGCAGGTCGGCGACCGTCGCCGCGAAGGTCTGCCGGATGGCTGCGTTCGCGCCGAAGACCCGGACGCCGCCGCGCCCGAACCCCGCGCCGCCGATCAGCCGGTCGGCGAGGTCTCCGCCGAAGCCGATCCAGTCCGTCGTCCAGCCCGTCTGCGGGTTCGGGCGGTAGCGGTGCCAGCAGCCCGGCGGCAGGCCGATGAGCGAGCCGGAGGTTGCCGTGACGGCGCCGTCCTTGAATTCGACCTCTCCCTCGCCCGCTTCGAGCAGGATCAGCTGCCATTCGCGCAGGGTGCGGCCGCGCTCCCACGTGAAGTAGTACTCGTCCGGGTGCTGCGGCGAGGGGAAGACGTCGCCGGGCCGGACCGTATGGTGCCCGGCGCAGGTCACGTACAGCCCCCAGCTCTTCTGCGCGGGCGTGACGGGAAAGTAGCGGTAGGTGTTCTTCATGCGCATATTGTATCAAAATCTCGTTTCTGCGGCTGCGGCGTCTTGCCTCGTTTTGTCAAAAAGCGCAACTTTTGTCAAAATGAGGCATTGATTCCCCGGTGCGCGGTGTGATAGAATACGCGCCATGAAACTTGGGAATGGTCTACGCATCCGCTGTTACGCGCTTCTCGCGGTCGCGCTGTCGTTCGCCGCGTTCACGGCATCCGCCTCCGGAACCGCCCTGCGCATTTCGCGTCGCAAGCCGCTCACGGCCAACGTCGGCCTGGTCTCGGTCGGCCTCGACACCTACTGGAAGCAGTGTCCGGGACTCCTTGACGACATGAAGAGGAAGGAAGACGTCTTCGCCCGCAAGGTCGAAGCGCATCAGGTGAAGGTGACGCGGTTCGGCATGAGCGACAATCCGCAGTCCGCCAAGGCGATGGTCCCCGCGATGAAGGCGGCCGATCTCGACATCCTCTTCGTGGACATGGTGACGTACGCGACGAGCTCGACGTTCGCGCCGTTCGTCCGTGAGCTGAACGTGCCGATCGTCCTCTTCGCGCTCCAGCCCGACGACCGTCTCGACTATGAACACGCGACGATCTACAGGCAGCTGCTGAACGACGACCTCTGCTCCGTGCCGGAGTTCACGGGCGTCGCGATCCGCTACGGGAAGCCCGTCGCGGACGCAGTCATCGGAAAGCTGACGGGCGATGCGCGGGCGGACGAGGAGATCCGCCAGTGGTGTGCGGTCGCGCATGTCCTGCATGACCTCCGCCGCGCGCGCATCGGCCTGATGGGCCATGTCCTGGAGGCGATGTACGACCTGCAGGTCGATCCGACGGCGGTTTCGCGGACATTTGGCTGCCATGTGGCGCTCTGCGAGCCGGACGAGATCCTGCCCTACTACCGCGAACCCGTCGCGGCGGACGTCGAGGCCATGAAGAAGCGCATTCTCTCCTTTTTCGACACGCCCGACCCGGTGAGCGACCCGTGGACCGAGAAGCTGTCCGAGAGGGACCTTGACATCGCGGCCAAGGCGGCATGCGCGCTGGAGAAGTTCATCGCGAAACGCAACCTCGACGGATTCGCCTACTATTACGAGGGCGAGGAGGGGTCGCTGACGCGCGAGCTCGTCACGAATTTCATCGTCGGCAATTCGCTTCTGACCGCGGCGGGTTTCCCGATGTGCGGCGAGTTCGACCTCAAGAACTGCATCGCCATGATGATTTTCGATCGTCTTGAAATCGGCGGAAGCTTCGCGGAGTTCCATCCGATCGACTTCGCGCGCGACACCGTCTTGGTCGGGCACGACGGGCCGCACCATCTCAACATTGCCGCGCAGAAGCCAATGCTCCGTTCGCTCAAGAAATACCATGGCAAGCCCGGAAAGGGCGCGGGCGTCGAGTTCAACATCAAGGAAGGTCCGATTACGATGATGTCGCTCGGACTCAAGGCGGACGGCTCGTTCAAGTTCGTCGTGGCGGAGGGCGAGTCGCTGAAGGGGCCGATTCCGCCGACAGGCAACACGAACACGCACGGCCGTTTTCTGCCGGACGTGCGCACGTTCCTGCGCCGCTGGTCGCTGGCGGGCCCGACGCATCACTTTGCGCTCGGCGTCGGCCATCACGCGGCGGAGCTGAAGAAGCTCGGCAAGGCCCTCGGCATCGAGGTCGAAGTCGTCACGCCGGAACGGTAAAGGCGGGAAAAGGAGTTCCGATGGCAATTTGGGGGGGGGGGGGGGGGGGGGGGGGGGGGGGGGGGGGGGGGGGGGGGGGGGGGGGGGGGG
>CAKURH010000042.1 GCA_934675625.1 uncultured Kiritimatiellota bacterium | reverse complement strand
TGACGGGCCGTTCTTTCCAGGCACTATGCCCGGTGAACGGTAGGATAGTCTACCAAAATCAGATTAGACAAGACCCCAGTGGTAGGGTTCGAGTGGTAGGGTTGGCTGCATGGCCCGTCGCGGCGAGCCCATTTTTTGGTATAATTCGCCCCGAATGATTTGTGGCGAGGGTGCTGCGTTTCTTGAAACGGGAAATACGCGGCAACAAGCAATCAGGAGGCGACAAGATGAAGAAGAACTTTGGGCCCAAGGCGTGGCTCTATCCGATGCCGGTGCTGATTATCGGCTCGTATGACGAGAACGGAAACGCGGATGCGATGAACGCGGCGTGGGGTGGCATTTCGCTCGAAGACCGCATTTCGATCTGCGTGGACGATGCGCACAAGACGACGGCGAACGTCCTCGCGCGCAAGGCGTTCACGGTCCACGTCGCGGACGTGAAGAACCTCGTCGCCTGCGACTACGTGGGCTGCGTCTCGGCGAACAAAACGCCCGACAAGCTCGCGAAGACGGGGTGGCACATCGTGAAGAGCGCGTTCGTCGATGCGCCCGTGATCGAGGACTTGCCGATGGTGCTGGAGTGCGAACTCGTGAGCTACGACACGTCCGACTGCCGGATGGTCGGCAAGATCGTCAACGTCGGCATCGACGCGTCCGTGCTGACGGCGGACGGCAAGGTCGATGTCGCGCGGCTCGCGCCAATCACGTTCGATCCCGTCAACCACGTCTACCACAGGCTCGGCGAAGCCGTCGGCGCGGCGTTCAAGGCCGGACTTGCGCTGTCCGCCCGTGCATGAGAAAACTGACGAGCCGAGGGATCGTGGGCTGTCGCCCTGTTTCCTGAAACGGAGCGTGCGCGGCGACCGACAATATGGACAGCATCTTCAAGCTCAAGTCGAAGTTCAAGCCGACAGGCGACCAGCCGGAGGCGATTCAGGCGCTTCTGGACGGCCTGAAGCGCGGCGACGACCGGCTCGTCTTGCGGGGCGTGACCGGGTCGGGCAAGACGTTCACGATGGCGAACCTGATTCAGCGGTGGAACCGTCCGACCCTCATCCTCTCGCACAACAAGACGTTGGCCGCGCAGCTCTTCGCCGAACTGAAGGAGTTCTTCCCCGAAAACGCCGTCGAGTACTTCATCAGCTACTACGACTACTACCAGCCTGAGGCGTACATCCCGCAGACGGACACCTACATCGAGAAGGACGCCGCAATCAACGAGGAGATCGAGCGCTATCGCCTTGCCGCGACGAACGCCCTCATCGCGCGCCGCGACGTGATCGTCGTCTCGTCCGTGAGCTGCATCTACGGCCTCGGCGAGTCCGACGAGTATCGCGATTTGGCGGTGAAGATTAGGGTGGGGGAGCAGGGAATTGGGAATAGGGAACGGGGAATAGGGAACGGGGAAGGAGGACGAAGCGGCTTGATTGCCCGCCTCATTGAGGCGCAGTACGTGCGCAACGACTATGACTTCGCGCCGGGTGTCTTCCGTGTGCGCGGCGATGTCGTCGACATCTTTCCTGCCTACGAGACGAAGGCGCTGCGCGTCGAGTTCTTCGGCGACGAGGTGGACTCGATCCGCGAACTCGATCCGCTGACGGGCAAGTGCGGCGTGTCGATGCCGGCGGCGGTTGTCACGCCCGCGAAGCAGTTTGTGATGGGCAAGGACCGCTTCGAGGCGGCGTTTGCGCGCATTGAGGCGGAACTCGCCGACCGGCTGAAGTTCTTCGCGTCGAAGGGCAAGCTGCTGGAGGCGCAGCGCCTGAAGGAGCGCACCGAATACGACATCGAGATGATGCGCGAGCTTGGCTACTGCAACGGCATCGAGAACTATTCGCGTCCGCTCACCGGGCGCGCGCCGGGGACGGCGGGCGAATGCCTCATCGACTACTTCCCGGACGACTTTCTCACCATTATCGACGAGAGCCACGTCTCGGTGCCGCAGATCCGCGCGATGTACAACGGCGACCAGGCGCGCAAGCAGAAGCTCGTCGACTACGGTTTCCGCCTGCCGAGCGCGAAGGACAACCGTCCGCTCACGTTCGACGAGTTCAACGCGAAGGTCAGGCAGATCGTCTACTGTTCGGCGACGCCGGGCGACTACGAGTATGCCGAGGCGCAGACGGTGGCGGAGCAGGTGATCCGTCCGACGGGGCTTCTCGACCCGATTATCGAGCTTCGTCCGCTCAAGAACCAGGTCGATGACCTCATCGCCGAGATCGACCGCGTCGTGAAGGACGGCGATCGCGTGTTCGTGACGACGCTCACGAAGCGCTCCTCCGAAGACCTCACGCACTACCTGCACGAGGCGGGCATCCGCGTCGAGTACCTGCATTCGGACATCGACGCGATCGAGCGCGTCGCGATCCTTCAGCGCCTGCGCAAGGGCGAGTTCGACGTCCTCGTGGGCATCAACCTCCTGCGCGAGGGGTTAGACCTGCCCGAAGTCGCGCTCGTCGCGATTCTCGATGCGGACAAGGAGGGCTTTCTGCGCTCGACGACGTCGCTCGTGCAGACGGCGGGCCGCACGGCGCGCCACGAGAAGGGGCGCGTCATCCTCTACTGCGACCACAAGACGGACGCGATTCGCGATCTCCTGCGCATCACGAAGGCGCACCGCGCGAAGCAGATTGCCTACAACGAGGCGCACCACATCACGCCGCATTCCGTCAAGCGCGCGATCAACGAGTCGTCGTATGTGTTCAAGAGCGGAAAAGTGGAGTACGCGAAAGGCGGAAAGACGAAGGCGGACGCGGCGGAGATTTCGTCGACGGATCTCGTCGAAGAGCTGACCCGCGACATGCTGCAGGCGGCGGACAACCTCGAATTCGAGCGCGCGGCCTACCTACGCGACCAGATTGCCGAGCTGAAAAAGGCCGAACGTCGGTAATCCTTGAAGTTTATGCGGGGGCTATTGACTTCGGGGGCCTGATTTTGGTAAACTACGCATCCGTTGGTTCATTGGCGAGATAGCTCAGTTGGTAGAGCGCAGGACTCATAAGCCTAAGGTCAAGGGTTCGATCCCCTTTCTCGCCACCACCACTCTTTTGAAAGGAAACAGACACCATGAAGATGACTTGGCAGCCGTCGAAGATCAAGCGGAAAAGGAAAATCGGCTATCGTGCGCGCAAGGCGACGAAGGGCGGGCGTAAGGTTCTCGCGGCCCGTCGCGCGAAGGGCCGCAAGCGCCTGACGCAGGTCTAACAGGGCACGAAAATGTCCACGCGACTCCCCGGTGCGAGGTACAGGCGTATCTTCGACCGGGGACGTTCCTTGAAGGGGCGTCTCCTCGTTGCGTGGTATCTTTCGGCAGACGACGCCGACCGAAAGGCCGGCGTCGTTGTTTCCAAGAAGAGCTTTCATGAGGCGGTCGACCGCAACCGCGCCAAGCGCCTGATGCGCGAGGCCTATCGGCTGCTGGCGAAGGAGAATGCCGTGCCCGAGAAGACCGAGTGGGTGCTGATCGGGCGCGCATTCCTGAAGGGCAAGAGGGTTCAGGATGTTGTCGAAGATCTTCGTGCTGTTTGTGCGCGCGTATCAGGTCACGCTCAGTCCGCTGTTCGGTGACTGCTGCCGCTTCACCCCAAGCTGTTCAAACTACATGATCGAGGCTTTGCAGGTTCACGGTGCGCTGAAGGGGACGCTGCTTGGGTTGCGGCGGATCCTGCGCTGCCATCCGTTCGGTGCGAAAGGGTACGACCCCGTGCCGGGAAAGTAAGAAGTAAAAAGGAAGAAGGAAAAAGTAAGGTAAAGTAAGGTAGGGAAGATGAACAAGTCCGAGAAAATCATTTGTCTGCTGTTGGGCGCGGTGCTCGCCTGGTACATTTACAGCGAAACGGGAAAGGCCAAGGAACGCGCGAAGCTCGCGGCCGAACAGGCGGCGGTAGCCGCCGAGTCGGCGTCCGCGACAAATGCGGTCGCGAGTGCGACGGCTCGCGCAACGGATGCGCCGCCGGCTGCGCCAGTGCGCGACGCGGCCGTTGCGCCGCAGGAACCGCCGAAGCCGATTCTCCCCTCCGTGCCGGAAAAGTTCGTGACGCTGGAGAACGACGACGTGAAGCTGGAGCTGTCGACCTGGGGCGCGGTCGTCAAGAAGGTCACGCTGAAGAAGTACGCGAAGGACTGCGGGGAGATTTCCGAGACGAATCCGGCGGTCACGTTCGACTTCGCGGATTCGCCGCTGGGCGCGGGGACAGGCCCCGTCGAGGCGTTTGAGGTGAAGCGCGCTGACGGCGTCTCGGCGGTCTTCGCGACGGGGACGAAGACGCGCACGATCACGCTGGGCGCCGACTACCGCATCGCCTTTGACGACGACGGCTTTTCGGGCGCGATTTCGCTCGGCGCGATGCGGATGGGCGACTCGAAAAACGACCTCCTCTCCGTCGACTCGTGGGCGATGGACGCGGGGAAGGGCAAGCCGGGCGTCATCCACCACGGCGACGACGACTCGCCGCTCAAGGCCTATCTCGTCGGCGGCCTCGCGGGCGGATGCAGCGGCTCGAAGAGCGCGGCGGGCATGCCGGAGAAGACGGATGTCGCCTATCCGGGCGCGCAGACGTGGGTCGCGGTCAAGAACCGCTTCTTCGTGACGGCGCTCTGCTCCTCGACGGCGGCGAACGCGGGCTTCGACGTGACGGTCTCGCGCGACCTCCAGTCGGCGAACTACCGTCCCGAATCGGTTGCCGCGCGCGTGCGCCTGACGGGCGAGGGGGCGCGGAAGACGACGTTCTTCGTCGGCCCGAAGAAGCAGGCGCTCCTCTGGGATCTCGGCATGCGGGACGTGATGGAGTTCGGCATGTGGCGGTGGATCTGCTATCCGCTCGTGTGGGTGCTGAACCTCTTCGACTCGTGGATTCCGAACTATGGCGTCGCGATCATCCTGCTGACGATCCTCGTGCGCATCCTCTTCTGGCCGCTCACGCACAAGTCGACCGTCGGCATGAAGAAGATGCAGGAGCTCCAGCCGAAGATGAAGGAGATCCAGAAAAAGTTCAAGGACAATCCGCAGCGGCTGCAGCAGGAGACGTGGGCCCTCTACCGCGAAGCGAAGGTGAACCCGATGAGCTCGTGCCTGCCGATGCTCATCCAGATCCCGGTGTTCATCGCGCTCTTCAACGTCCTGCGCTCGGCCGTCGAGCTGCGCTATGCGCCGTTCCTCTGGATCGCCGACCTCTCCGAGCCGGAAGGGCTGTTCGCGGCGTACCTGCCGTTCGGCGGCCTCAACATTCTGCCGATCCTGATGGCGCTGACGACGGGCCTCCAGAGCGCGTTCACGCCGTCGACGGGGGACAAGAGCCAGCAGCGGATGATGATGGTCTTCATGCCGATCATGATGCTCGTCATGTTCTACTCGTTCCCGTCCGCCCTCTCGCTCTACTGGTTCCTCTCGAACCTCTTCTCGATCGGGCAGATGTGGCTCATCCGCCGTCAGACGGCGAAGCGGACGGACGTGCTGGTGCCGGAGGTCATCGACCCGCCGCAGCCGACGCGCCAGATGCGCCGCCACGGGTGAGGAGCGCGGCGTATGGAACGGTTTGAACTTGAACCTGAGCTGAAGGAGGAGATCCGCGCCCGTGTGCTGGGCGAGGGCTTCATGAAGATTGTCCAGACCGTCCGCCGCAACGGCAAGGTCTTCCGCATCTCGATGCGTCCGGTGGAGATCGGCGGCGAGCGGAAGTTCCAGGCCGAGATGACGGACGACGGACAGGTGCAGGTGAAGAACCTGTCCGCGAGCGCGGCGGCCGAGGGGCTGGAGGAGATCATCGTCCAGCGCGGCGCGCGCGACCTGCACCTGATGACGGCGACGGGCGACCTGCATCTGCGCGTCACGAAGAAGGGCCGCGCGCACGTCTCGCGTTCGGCCGAAATGGCGCGCACCGTGACCGTTCAGCCGCACGACCGCGTGAAGAAACTGCCGCTCACGAGCTTTGACTCGGCGGCGCTGCTCAAGGCGATTGGCCTGACGGACGGCGACGGGCGCGTGCGCGCGTCGATGCGCGGCAAGTACGACCAGGTCAACGAGTTTTTGAAGGTCGTCGGCGAGACGGTGGAGCCTGCGGAAGGAAAAGGGAAGAAGGGCGAGGAAAAAAGTGCGGACGGCTCCACGTCCGTTCGGTGCTTCACCGTCGTCGACTGCGGATGCGACAAGGCGTATTTGACGATTTCGCTCTGGTACTACCTGACGAACGTCCTGAAGTGCCCGAACGTGCGCGTCATCGGCATCGACCGCCGCAGCGACGTCATCGCCGCCGCGCAGAAGATGGCCGCCCAGCTCGATCTCGCCGACAAGGTCGTCTTCGTCGAGGCCGACTTGACCGAGACGACGCTCGAAGCCCTCGCCGAGCATCCCGCCTCCCCCATCCCGCGAGCCTCCCGCGTCGACATGGTCGTCTCGCTCCATGCCTGCGACACGGCGACGGACGAAGCGCTCGCGAAGGGCGTCGAATGGAAGGCGCGGTACATCCTGAGCGCGCCGTGCTGTCAGCACGAGCTGCAGAAGGTTCTTGGAAAGGAAGAGGGAAGAGGGATGAGGGAAGAAGGGCGGATGGCAATTCCTTCTTCTGTTGCCTTTGCCGGACTGTTGCGGCAGTCGATTCTGCGCGAGCGGCTGTGCGACATCCTGACGGATTCCTTCCGGGCGATGATTCTGCGCATCCTCGGCTTCAAGACGCAGGTCATTGAGTTCGTCTCGTCCGAGGCGACGGCCCGCAACATCCTGCTCAAGTGCGAATACGGCGTGAAGCCCGGCCAGCCCGGCCCCGTCGGCGAGTACCTGAACCTGCGGGACTACTGGCATGTGACACCGTGGCTGGAGACGCGGCTGGAGAAATACCTGTCAAAGTATTTCCAGCGCTACGAATAAAATGGAACTGCGGAGTCTTGTGTCTGTGGAGAATGCTGTTCTCGGAAGGCGCCGGGCGTGACGCTGAAGCGGGCCTTGAACGTGCGCGTGAGATAAGACATGTCGGAGAAGCCGCAGGCGTTCGCCACGGCGCGGGCGGGCAGCTTCGAGACGAGCAGCTGGCTTTGGTAGTGGTCGAGCCGACGGTTCACGATGGTCGCGTTCACGCTGCTTTGCAGGATTTCCCGAAAGCGGATTTCGAGCAGTCGGCGCGAGACGTGGAGGTGGGCGACGAGTTCGCCCACGCGGATCGGGCGGTTGATGTGCCGGTCGATGTAGGCAAGGGCCTTTTCGATGATGTGGGCGGACGAGGTGCGGATGGCGGTCGATTCGCGTTCGACGACCTGATGCTCCTTCGGACGGATCAGCGCCGGGTGCGGCTTCTGCGGGCTGCGCAGCATGTTGAGCAGGCACTCGATTGCCAGACGCCCCTCATGCTCGTGGTCGACGCCGATGCTGGTGAGGCTGGGCGAGACGCCGTTGCACAGGACTTCATTGTCGTTGACGCCAATCAGTGACAGCTGTCGGGGAATGTCAATGCCCTGTCGACGACAGGCGTTGACGACGTCGAGCGCGCGCAGGTCGTTGGCCGCCATGACCGCCGCCGGCTTTTCGAGCGCGACGAGGAAAGCGTCGAGTTCGGCGTCCGTGGCGTCTCGGCAGACCTGGACGGGACGGCGCTTGCGCTCGAGGAAGGAAAGGAAGCCGCGTTCCTCCTTGTCGCTCCAGCCCTCGCCCGGCGTTGCGGCGAACGCGAACGAGCGAAAGCCGCCGATCGCGAAGAGATGCCGTGCGCCCGCGATGCCGATGCCGGTGTCATCGCTCATGACGTAGCAGAGCCCCTGGCGGCGCGTGCGTGACTTCGGCGAACCGAAGACCACGATGGGCGTCCGGCAGCTGTTGACGACGGCCCGGATGTCCGGGATGCCGGTTTCGCAGATGATGGCGGCCGCAATGCCGCTGTCGAGATGGCGTCGGAAGCGCGCAACGGTCAGCTCGCCCGGCTTCGTGTCGATGACGACGGACAGCGAACCGTCGAGCCGCGTCACGGACAGGATGCCCGCAAGAAACGGATGCTGCGCGAAGTCGTTGATGTTCATGCAGATGAGGATCTTGCTTTGCATAGGCCTCTGCGATAATGTCTTTTACGTTGGCAGCCAATGATGTCTTTTGCGCAGACGGTCAATCACGCCTAGACGACAGCCTTTACCCTTGTCTTCTTCGCTTTCCAAACCTTTGCTTTAGCCATCTTCGCTTTTGCTGCCTTTGCTTTTGTCCCCCTCACTTTTGTCCGCTTCCTCGCATTCGTCCTCTTTATCTTTACTGTCCTAATCTTCGCGGTCTTCGCTTTCGCCGGATCGAGAAACACCCGCTCCGGGTCCAGCCTCTGGCGAAGCCCCTCCTCCAAAGATGAGAACGTCATGCGGAAATCTTTCAGAAGTTCTCGCACGACCTCATGCGGCGTCTCGCTCGCGCCTCTCGCAGGGCGTTTCGCGTCTGCCGCGTTCCCCTTGCCTGTTGCTTTCTCCCTGTTCGGTGCGCTCGGCTCGTTTGTCGTGTGTGTCTCATCCGTCTTGCTCGTCCTGTCTGCCGCGTTCGTCCCACCCGCCCAGTCGCCAAGCAGGGCGCTGGTCGGCGTCGGGTCCTTCGTCCCGGTCGCCTGCCGCAGCCGGATCGCCATCGCCTTGTACCGCATGAGCGTCTTGTACTTCGGGGAGAGCTCCGGCAGGTTCTCCCTGAGCCACCCCCGGATGCCGCCGTTGCGCCCCACGACGTCGCCGTTCGCGTTGAAGCGGAGCGCGTTGTCGACGTAGCATTCGAGGTCGTGGAGCATCCCGCCGAGGCGGATCATGTCTTCCTTCGAGTCCTTCCGCCGCCCCCACGCCGCGAGGACGGCCGCCGGCGTCGGCTCGGGCGCGAGCGTCGTCCGCCGCGTGATTTTGCGTCGTTCGGCGGCGAGCGCCCGCCGCCGGGCCGTCTCGCGCGCGTAGTAGAAGGGGCG
Organism: uncultured Kiritimatiellota bacterium; assembly: GCA_934675625.1. GTDB lineage: Bacteria > Verrucomicrobiota > Kiritimatiellia > RFP12 > UBA1067 > UBA1067. Next base: position 22,613 of record CAKURH010000042.1, on the reverse strand, counting down.
TCGGACGGCGCGGAGGTCGCGCAGGAGTTCGCGGCGCATGCGGTCGCGCTCGGCGGGGTCGGCGAGCGCGCGGGCGGTCTCGCGCATCGCGACGCCGATGTCCATCGCCGTGCAGACGGCGAGGCAGACGCCGAAGCCGAGCGGGTCGCACGAGAGGTTCCCGTCCACGCGCCCGCCGCCGAACTTCAGGTCGCGCCTCACCTCGTCGAGAAGCCGCTCGACGTGCGAGGCCCTGTCGCTGCGCGTCCAGCCGCAGTTCTTCGCGTACCAGTACGCCGAGTGCTCGTAGGTCTTCCGTGCCATGTCCCGTTTCCTTTCTGCGTTTCGCCGTGTCGCGTGTTCGTGTCTGCCGTGCGTAGTAGATGCCGATAATGCCGATGCCGTGCGTGCCAAGTGCCGTGTAACGTCTCTTTCGCCAGATTTCGCGCTTTCCGCGCCGATGCCGCACATTATACCATAAATGAGAATTCTCTGCGGAAAATTCTTGAACGCGAATTTGATGTGGATGAGGGGATGAATTTGGAGGGGGATAATCTTGGGTTGCAGGAGGCCAAGAAGGGGCATTTTTATTGCGCAGAGAGTCAAAGATATTGTGCGTGAAAATCCTATATTAATTGCGGTATAATATGTGCCATGACAAGGACACTCCCGAACATCGTCATTTTGCTTTCCGTTGCCGTGCCGCTTGCGTGTGCGGCGCGGACGGCGGCGGTTCCGTCTCGTGCGGTGTGCGCGCCGTCGCTTCCGTCTCCGACAGCCGATGCGGTTTCGTCGGTCGTCGTTGCTGGCGTCGGCTTTACGAACACGCTCTCGCGGACGGCGGAAGCCCAGTGGTCGGGACAGGGCGTGACGGTGATGCTCGCCACCAACGGACAAATCTCCGTTGTCGCTCCGTCGACGCCGCTCCTGTGGATCGAGCTGCGCTGGCCGGCGGACTGGCCCGTGGGCGCGCGTGTCCTGTGCGATGCTTGGGAGCGCGCTTACGGCGAACTCGGCTGGCGCGACATTTCCGAACTCCCGCTGTTCTCGCCTTGGTATTTTCTCGTCTCGGCGAACGGCGTCACCGACGGCTATGGCGTCGAGGTTCAGCCGAATGCGCTTGCCGGCTGGCGTCTCGAAAAGGACGCGCTGGCCCTGCACCTGGACGTGAGCGCCGGCGGCGATCCCGTCGAACTCGGTTCGCGTGTGCTGGATGCCGCACGGATTGTCTGCCGTCGCGGCGAAAAGGGCGAGCGCGCGTTCGCGGCCGGTCGGGCCTTCTGCCGCCAGATGTGTCCGAAGCCGCGTCTGCCGAAGGAGCCGGTCTACGGCTACAACGACTGGTACTGTGCCTACGGCGAGAACACCGCGACCAACTTCCTGCTCGACGCCGCCTACATCGCCGACTGCGCGCAGGGACTTGTGAACCGTCCCTATGTCGTGATGGACGATGGCTGGCAGGAGAACGCGCCGCCGACGATGCAGACGCGGTTCGGCGCATGGGAGAGCGGCATGGGCCCGTGGACGGAGGCCAGTGCGCGCTTTGGCATGGACATGAAGACGTTTTGCGCGCGCATCGCCGCGTTGGGGGCGCGTCCGGGGCTCTGGTACCGTCCGTTCCGCGCCTGGCCGGAAGTCTCCGCCGCGCGCCGCCTGCGGGCGGATGCGCGATTCTTCGATCCGACGCATCCCGCGCTGCGCGAAGAGATCGCCGCCGACATCCGGCGCTTCCGTGCCTGGGGCTTCAAGCTCGTCAAGATTGACTATCTGACCTATGACATCACGGGCGTCTGGGGGTCTGCGATGGGTGCGGAGCCGTTCTCCCGTTCGCGTCCGCTCAACTGGCGCAGCCGGTCGCGGACCTCCTGCGAGGTGATGAAGGATCTCTATTCGGTCATGCGTGAGGCCGCGGGCGACGACATGATCATCATCGGGTGCAATGCGATGAACCATCTGGCGGCCGGGCTTTTCGAACTGCAGCGCGTGGGCAATGACACGAGCGGCCGCGACTGGAACTGGACACGCGATCATGGTGTCAATTCGCTGGCGTTCCGGTCGATTCAGGACCGTACGTTCTTCGTGGTCGATGCGGACTGCTGCGGCCTCGAGTCCGCCGGAGCCGTCGAATGGCGGCTCAATCGCCAGTGGCTGGATCTCCTGGGCCGCAGCGGCACCGCGCTCTTTGTCTCCTGGCGGCGGCAACTGGCCGATGCGGATGTCCGGGCGGCCATCGCGGAGGCGTTCAGGAACGCGAGCGAATGGCGGAAGATCGCCGAGCCTGTGGACTGGGAGGAATGTCGCTTCCCGGTTCGTTGGCGGACGGCTGACGGAGAGAAGACTTACACATGGAAGTAAGGAAGGTTGTGAATGAGAACAGGACTGTTGGTTGCGGCGGTATTGCTTGGTTCTTCGCTGGGCGCGGGCGAGAGGATCGCCGTGCTCGGAGACTCGATCACCCATGGCGGGCTGTACGTCGGCTTTTTGCAGCTCCTGCATGAGCTGAGATGTCCGCAGAAGGAGGTCCAGATCATCAACTGCGGACTTGGCGGCGAGTCTGCGGAAGGCGGGCTTGCGCGCTTCGACTACAACGTCCTCGCCGAGAATCCCGACACGGTCGCGATCATGTTCGGAATGAACGACATCGGGCGAAACACCTATGGCGAGGGATTGTCCAACCGCAACTTGGATGGTGCCCGGGAAAAGGCGCTGGCCGACTACGAGCGGAACCTGCGCGAACTCGTCGCCCGGGCGCGGAAGGCGAAGAAGCGCGTCATCCTGTTCTCGCCGACTCCGTACGACGAGTACGGAGCCGAGCGCAAGTGCGCATCGCTCAAGGGGTGCAACGAAGTCGGCCTCAGGCGCTGCGCGGAGATTGTCCGCAAGATCGGCGTTGACAGTCAGGTCGAGGTCCTCGAGCTCTATCCGCAGCTGACCGCCATCCTGAAGAAAGAGGTGAACACGCCGATCCTGGCGGATCGCGTCCATCCCGGATCCGTCGGATCAATCATCATCGCCGGGGAGCTTTTCCTCGCCCTGGGGAACGACGGGGGTGTCTGCGAAGTCGAGAAGGAGGCCGCGGGACGCCGCGGAATGGACTTCGAGTATGCGCCGAAGCGGTTGCCGCTGCCGAAGATCGACGGATACGAACAGGCGGACGCGATCTGGGATGTCACCGGCAAGCTGAACCGCGAGATCGTTCGGATCAAGGGCCTTCCCGAGGGGCGCTATTCGCTGGCCGCCGACGGCGAGGAGTTCGCGGTCTTCACGTCATCCGAACTCGCCAGGGGCGTCAACATCGCGCTGCTCGACACGCCGAACGCCAGGATCGCGGCGAGCGTCGCCACCAACATCCTCGATTGGATCCGGTGTGAGAGCGACTGGCAGTATTCTTTCCACGACAAGCGGAAGATTGCCGAGAAGGGCGGCGATCCGCGGAGTCTTGAGGGTGTGCTGCGGGTGACTGAGGAGAAGGACCGCGCCAAGGCCGAGTCCAGCTGGAAGTGGATGGAAGGCCGGCGCAACTGGGCCATCGCCTGCCGCAAGCGCATGCACGAGCTTGCGAAGCCCGTGGCCTATCGCCTGTCCGTGACACCGGTGAGGAAGTCCGCCAACGAGGTGTATGTCTCGCCGACGGGAGACGATTTCGAGCTCGGGACGCGGGATCGTCCGTTTCGGACGATCGAGGCGGCGCGGAACGCCTTGCGGAAGGCGAAGGGCACCCGGAAGCGAATGGTTCTCCTTCCAGGCGAATACCCGATCAAGTCGTCCGTCGTCTTCGACGAGCGCGACAGCGGCCTGACGGTTGAGGCGGAGAAGAAGGGCTCCGTCGTGCTGCAGGGCGGGGAATACGTGACTGGCTGGAGGAAGGACGGCCGGTTCATGAGCGCCTCCGTGCCTTGGGCGGTCTCTCCTGAACACGAGTTCAAGGTCCTGATCGTCAACGGAAAGCCGGCGCATCTCGCCCGGTGGCCGAACGCGGGCGGGACGCTGACCAACGAGGTCGTGTCCACCGCGGTCGGGATGAGCGCCCTCATGGGCTGGTTCGGCCGCGAAACCAATTATGCCGAGACGCATATGATGCCGGTGCGACCGGGGGACGTTCCGGACGGGCTTTCCGTCACCAATGCGCTGATCCGCTTCCATTCGAGCTATTACGAGCGCGTGCTCCGGCTCAAGGCGTGGCATCGGGAGAAGAACATCCTGGAGCTGCTCGACTCGACGACGTATCCGATGGGCACGCGCAGCCACTACGCCATTGACAACATCGTCGAGGGCATGCAGAATCCCGGAGACTGGTACTGCGATCGCGCCGAGGGACAGGTCTACTACTGGCCCAAGGCCGGCGAGGACATGGCGCGTGCGCGCGTCATGGTGCCGCGGGTGAAGAACATCTTCAGGTTCGCTCCGGCCAAAGGCGCGGAAGTCGCGAACGTCACCCTGTGCGGACTGATCTTCGAAGGCGCGAACACGACGGCCTACTGGCACGAGTTCGGGGCGACGCGGATCGATTCGGCGGTGAGCGCCGCCAACATGCGCGGGTTCTCCGTCCGCCAGTGCCTCTTCCGGAACCTCGGAGGCATGGGACTCGTCCTCGAGCCGGCGAACGACTCGACTGTCGAACGCTGCGGCTTCGTCGACGTCGGCGCGGCGGGGCTGTATGCGCGGGCCATCACCAATTGCCTCATCCGGGCCAATGTGATCACGCGCACCGGAACGGCCTATTCTTCGGCGTGCGGCATGGAGCTTAATGGCATGCGCTACCAGGCGGTCAGCAACCGCGTCTCGGACATCCCGTATTCCGGGATCATGGTCGGCGGCAGCGACTTCCTCGTCGAGGGGAACACGATCGTCCGTCCGATGCGGGTGCAGGCGGACGGCGCGGCCATCTACGGCTCGTACGGGAACGCCGTCCTGCGCAACAACACGATCCGCGAGGTGCGGCCCGGCATCCACGGCGGCAACTGGATCTGCGGAATCTATGCGGACGAGGGGTCGCACTACAGCGTCTTCGAGGGCAACCGGATCATCAATTGCCCCTGGGCGCTCCAGATGAACACGCCGCGGGGCAACACGTTCAGGGGCAACCGCTTCGAAAACGACGCGTCCGTCGACGGGTGCCTCATCTGCTGTCATTGTGCCAACGGACTTCGCTTCGATTCAAACGTCGTGACGGTGGCGAAGGGCAAGCTCTGGTTCTACGAGACCGCCGTTCCCGGCATCGTCTCCTGGGAGGGGAACTCCTTTCCGCGTCCCGAGGTCGTGAAAGAGCCTCCGCGGGAGCCCGTGAAGGTCTTCCGCGCCAAGGGCGAACCGACGCTGGACGGCGCGATCGACCTCAACGTCTGGCCGTCGGGGGCGCCAGGCCTCTCCCGGCGGGCGAACGGCGTCCTTTTCGGCGGTGATTTCGGGGTGCTGCGCTGCTGCCATGACGGAAAGAACCTCTTTGTCGCGATTCTCTTGAACGCCTACCGCTGGGAGCGCGTGACCGACTCAGGAAACGAATGGCACAAGCATGACGGCGCGGAGCTCTCAATCGGAAAGTACAGACTGAGAGGGTTCTCGAACGGCACGGTGGACATTCCGCCCGAACTTGTCTCCGCCGGCGTGCGTGGCTATGCCGGGAAACCGAAGAAGTACACCGGCAACGGTATCCAGCGGGTGGTCGTCTTCTCCATCCCGTTTTCCGCGCTCGGGATTGACGACCCCAGGGCCGGGACGGTCATTCCCTTCAATGCAGAAGCCTATCAGGCCTGTTACTCGGAATCGCGGTTTTTCGAGAGGTTGTCCGAAAGCGGCGAGCTGACAGCTAAGATGGTTTTGGAGGATAAATGATGATGCTGAGCGCAATTCTTCTGGCTTCGGCGCTGGGTCTCTTCAACGTGCGGGACTTCGGTGCGAAAGGCGACGGGAAGGCTTCGGACAGCGCCGCGATCCAGCGGGCGCTGGATGCGGCCGGCGCCTGCCAGGGCACGGTCTATTTTCCCGCAGGCGTCTACCGGGCGCACGGGCTCAAGGCGCATCCGGGAATCTGCCTGAAGGCGGAGCGCAAATGGGAATGGCAGCCCAGGGCAGACGCACATAACCAGGGCGCGGTGCTGCTTCTCGACGATTTCTCGGCAAGTTCCCTCCTTGACATTACCGGGGCGCGAGGAATTCGCCTTGAAGGGCTGGTCTTTGACGGCGGATTCGGCGACGGATACGGGTTTTCCGTTCAAGGTCATGGCACGCGGTCTGCACCGCTGCCGTCACGCAAGTGGGATCGGGCGTTCCCGTCGAAGACGCACGGCGTCATGTTCCATCAGGATCGGTTTTCGGACACCGAGGACAGCATCTCGATCTTGGATTGCCGGTTCATCCGATTCCCCGGCAATGGCCTGCACATCAAGTGCGGATGGGTTGTGCTCGTCAACCGATCGCAATGTGCGTTCAACAGGGGGAGCGGACTTGACCTCATCGCGTGGGACGGAGTCATCAGCGAAACGCATTTCAGCGGCAACGGTACGGATGGCCTGGCCCTGCAGGGGGCGGCGTTCATCATCACCGGCAATCGTTTCGAGTGGAATGCGCGCTATGGCCTGTGGGCCGAGAAGGGCGATTCCCATGTGATCGGGAATTGCCAGTTCGACAGGAACGGGTGTGCGAACCTCTTCCTCTCGAAAACGGGTGCGATGAGCGTGTCAGGCAACCTCTTCCGACGGGCTGGCGAGTCGTGTCGGTGGGAGAAGAAATGCGAGCATCCGACCGCCCAGGCCGTCTTGCTGAATTGCACGGGTCTGACGGTCTGCGGCAACACGAGCCTTGCCGGCGCCGATGACAAGCCGAACGGCAAGGTCGGACCCGAATACGGCTTCATCCTCGAGGGGCTGACGGATTCTGTCGTCAAGGACAATTCCTTCCATCGCGGCTATACGTCGGAGCTTCTCCTTGATCGCGGCGGACACCGCGGTGGTACGGTGATTCGAGATAACCCCGGCTGTGCCTGCGAACTGCGCAGCCCGCGTCCTTATGCCCGCGTCGGCAAGCCCGTGTTCTGCCTTCCCAAGCGGCTCTATGCCGCGCCAGGGCTGGAATGCAACGTCTATTTCAAGGAGGTGTTCGACTCGTCCGTGCCCGAGAACTACGCCATTCAGGCGCGTTGCGCGAAGGGACGCTCCGAACGGGTGCGGTGGACGTTCACGCCGAACGCGGAAGACGCCGGCAAGGCGTTCGAGCTCACGCTTTTCGCGTGGAACGACGACGGTCTTGTCACCCAGGCGAAAACGACCGTCTGCGTGGCGCCGAAGGCGAAGGACCCGTCGCGGGACGTCTCGGTCGCGATCCTGGGCGATTCGCTTACGAACAGCGGCTTCCAGCAGTTCCTCTACGACGACATGAAGGCCGCCGGACTGACCGGCTACCGTCAGGTCGGCTCGCGCGGCGGAACGGGGAAGCACGACGGCTACGGCGGCTTTTCCTTCCGGACGTTCCTCACGCGGTACATGATCTCCGACGAGGAGTACGCCAACGTCCAGGATGCGGCCGAACGGGAGCAGCTCAAGGCGCTCGGCACGCCGGAGAAGATCATCCACGACTGGCAGCGCGATCTCCTGCGCAGCCCGCTCGTGCAGTTCAAGGACGGCAAGAAGGTCGTTGACGTGCAGGCGTGGCTGGACAAGGTGAACGGCGGCAAGGCGCCGGACTACGTCGTCATCGAACTCGGCGTGAACAGCATCTTCGGGTGCTTTGGCGAGGACGGCGAGCTCAAGGCCTACTATGCCGAGCATGTCGTGCCCCAGTTCGAGGAGCTCGTCTCGAAGCTGCGTGAGACGATGCCCGGGGCCGTGTATGTCCTTTGCACGCAGCCGGTCGGCACGACGCAGGACGGTTTTGCGAACAACTACGGTTCGGGGTTCAACGAGGTCCAGCATCGGAAGAACATGTTCCAGCTGACGCGAGAGATCATGCGCTACGTGGAGGAGAAGAACGATCCGAAGGTGCGGCTCCTGCCGGTTGCGCAGGCGGTGGATCCGATCGACGGATTCATCCGCGAGGAGTGCCCGACGAGCGCCCGCGCGAAGACCAAGACGGTTCGCAGCATGAACGCCGTCCATCCGAGCGCCGTCGGCGGCGCGCAGATGGGCGACGCCATCGCCGCCGGGTTGCGGCAGTTCATTGCGGACGATTCGGCCCCCGGGGACGGCGGGAAGGAGGGTGAACGGTGAGGGGTTTCGCCAGACAGGTTGTCTTCGCGCTCGCCTGTGCCGTGGTATCGTCGCTGTCGGCGGCGGCACTGACTGATGATGCGTCACGGCCGCGTTACCATTACACGCCGCCGAAGGGAAACATGATCGACGTCTGGGGCGGCGTCCGGTACAAGGGCGCGTGGCGGCTCTTCTACGACCTCAACCGCAAGGGCGGCAAAAGGCTCGGCGGGGACTTCATGCAGCTTGAGACGGACGACTTCATCCGCTGGCGGGAGCTCGGGTGCTGCCTCGAGCCGGATGTCGCGAACGGCGAGGACAACCTGAACGACGGTGCGGTGATCATCAGGGACGACGGCACGCCGCAGGTCTACTATACGGCCGATCTCTGCGAGTCCGGCCGACCGCGGGAGCATGTGGCGCTTCAATGCGACGGCGACATGCGGCGTTTCACGCGGATGGACGCCGGAAAGCTGACGCTGGCTAACCATGGCGGCCCCGACTATCATCCGGGCTGGAGCGACGTGTGGATGTTCCGGGCGGAAGGACGGCGCTTCATGCTGATCTCGAAGTGCGTGCGCACGGACAACGGCAAGGCGGAGATCCCGATCTACGAGTGCCCGGACGAAAGCTGGACGAACTGGCGCTACCGCGGCACGTTCTTCGACGACAACGGCGAGGTCATCAATTTTGCGAAGGTGGACGGGAAGTGGGTGCTGATCTTCTGTCCGTACGGGAATCCCGTCTACTTCGTCGGCACGTTCGATGCGTCCTCGGCGCGGTTTGCCGCGGAGAAGAAAGGCGTGCTGTCCTACGGGTTCTCGAACCAGGGCGGCGGCGCACAGGGACATCCCGCAGCCCGGGGCTTTTATGCGACAGCCCTGCTTCCCCGCGGGGACGGACGCCTGGTGATCACCGCCTGGATCGGCGGCTTCATCAATCCAGAGGGTTGGAACGGCGCCATCGCCATGCCGCGGGACCTGACGCTCGATGCGGAACTGAACGTCCGCATGTGGCCGGTCCGCGAGTTCGATTCCCTGCGGAAGGACGGCCGGATCGTGAAGGACGGGTCCGATGTCGATGCGCGCGGGGGCGTCTTCGACCTGGAGATCGAGTTCGACGGAGAGGCGGAGGTCCGGGTCGGGAAATCGCTCGACATCGTCTCGTCCGGCTGGCAGACCACGGTCAACGGACTGTCGATTCCGTCCAACGGCCGCAAGCCGGAGAAACTGCGCATTCTCGCGGATGTCTCGACCGTCGAGGTTTTCCTCAACAACGGGGAGAGCAGCCTGACGTGCGCGATTCCGATGATGCGGGAGGAAGAGCGGCTGAAGATTTCGGGGAACGATGTTCATGGAATGTGCTATGGCATAGGGGATTGCAGGTGAACGTGTGAGGTAACCGGTTAAGCAAACAACATGTCAAAACCAACAAACGAAAGGAAATGCAGATGAGTAGGTTGATCTGTTTGGTAACAGCGCTAACGCTGGCGTCAGCACTGTTTGCGGCAACCGAAGTGACGCTGCTGTCGTGCGGTCAGCAGTTGGGCAGTCGAACCGTCAAGGTCGTCTATTCCCTGAACGAGGATGCGATCGTGACGGTCGACTTCCAGACCAACACCCAGAAGAACGCCTCGGGCGAGTGGGTGTCGATCGGAGGGAGGGCCTATCGCAACGCGACGGGCGACGTCCACAAGTTCGTGACCGCCGGCGAGACGCGCACGATCGAATGGGATCCGCTCGTGGGCTGGCCCGGACAGAAGATCAAGAACTTCCGCGCGGTCGTCACCGCCTGGACCAAGGGGAATCCGCCGGACTGGCTCATGGCGGACCTGTCAGGCACGAAGGAGGTCAACTACTACGCCGATCCGCTCGCCCTGCCGTACGGGAACATTCTCGACTACAGCGCGTCCGAGGCCGAGGCGAACAAGCCCTACAAGTCGGACAAGCTCGTCATGCGGCGCATCCACGCCAAAGGCAGGCGCTTCCTCATGGGCAATGACAAGGTTGAGTTCAAAAAGCAGGTGGTGGGATACGGTCTCACATATGCAGACCGCATCAACGAGCGCGGACACCAGGCGGTTCTGTCGTACGACTACTACATGGGGGTCTATTTCGTGACGGCTGATCAAAAGTGGTATGCCGAGGAGAAAGTCGGAGACTATCCGAACAACCGCCTCCCCGCGACATGGGTGTCGTACAACGCTTTGCGTGGCAAGACCAAGGGGGCTGCCTATCCGGTCTATACGGACGGCGCGTTCGACTATGAGAAGTCCCTGGAGGTCGACAGTGACAGCATCGTAGGCCGGTTCCGTACGCGGACGGGGCTCGAGACGCTGGACATCCCGAGCGAGGCCGAATATACGTTTGCCGCGCGTGGCGGCGACCGCGGCGGCTATCTCTACAACCGCCTCTTCTTTACGGAGGACAACGCCAGCAGGGTGACGCGGTGGAACGGCAACCGCAACACGGATGATTGCGAGGGCAAGACCGGGGAAAAGGCAACGGTGGGGTCCTATCCGGCCAATCCGTACGGCCTTTTCGAGATGATGATGGAGTGTACGACGCCGTGCCGTGACTGGTACGAGAGTTGGGAGAACATCGATGCCTTGATCGTCCACGTGGATCCGGTCGGCCCGAAAGCGGGTGAGAAGCGGAGCTTTATCGGCGGCAATTACAATGACGCCAAACCCTGGAGTTACATGACCCGGCGAGGATCGCTCGCGCCAGATGCAAACCATGCCGGTCTCGGCAGTGTGCGGCTTATGATGGCCATTCATTGAGGAGAAAGGGAGGAATGAAGATGAAATCGACTTATCTTGTCTTTTCCGCTGTTTCGCTCTTTGCGTTTGCGGCGATGTCGGCGGTCACGGTCGAGCAGGACGCCGTGACGCGAACGGTCAAGGTCTCGTACACGCTGGCCGAAGACGCGATTGTCACGGTCGACTTCCAGACCAATACGGTCGCGTCCGGCAACGGCGCGTGGGTCTCGGTCGGCGGCAGGGCGCAGCAGAGCGTGGCGGGCGAAGTCAACTGCTGGGTCAGGGCGACTGAGGATGGGGAGATGCGCCGGGCGTTCTGGTTCCCCGACGAGACCTGGGAGGGCTTCACACTGCCGACGGCGCAGCTGCGCGCGGAAATCAAGACGTGGACGAAGCTCAATCCGCCGGACTACATGGTCGTCGATCTGCGGACGGAAACGAACGTCACCTATTACCTTGGCGCCGACTACCTGCCGGGCGGGGTGGGCGACATCTACTACAAGACGGATGCGATGGTGTTCCGGCATATCCGCGCGAAGGACGTCGAGTGGCTCATGGGTGCCGAATATGCCGCCAACAGCGGGATGTTCAATCCGAATGCGGTGGCGCATCGCGTCAAGCTGACGTCCGACTACTGGTTCGCCGTCTACGAGTGCACGGAAGGACAGTACGACTGGATCAAAAATGACCCGAGCAGCGCCTATGCGACGATGGAGACGCTGAAGACGAAGGCGGTGCCCATCAGCTGGCTGAGCTACACCGACATTCGCGGAGTCAACACATGGCCGGTTCTTGACGGAAACGGCGTTTTTGACTTCGAGCAGTCGCATGCTGTCGACAGCAGCAGTCCGCTCGCGAAGTTCCGTGCCAAGACGGGACTCAAGTGGGCGGATTTACCGACGGAGGCGCAATGGGAGTTCGCCTGCAGGGCCGGACAACGAGGGCCACTCTACGATGGCGGGGCAATAACGATTGACCATTACATGCAGCTTGGCCGAATGCTGGAGAACTCCAAGGAGCCGATCAACATGAACGACGATTACTACGGACTCAATTCCGAAACGGCCTCCGTCGGCTCGTACGTGCCGAACAAGTGGGGAATCTACGACTGCTATGGCAACGTTTCGGAGCTCTGCCAGGATTGGTATGAGGACTTCAGCGTGTGCAACGACGGTGGATGCATTGACCAGTCCTTGCTTTATACGGATCCGGTCGGTCCGCAAAGCGGAACGAAACGCGTCCTTCGCGGCACGAACAAGCATTGGAATATTACCTTTTATCTGGCCTATGGAGTGCAGGACGGTTCATTGACGAGGGCTTCGTTGAGCTCGGCTCGCGGGGATGCTTCTGGTCCGACAGAGAAGGAATACGGAAGCAATCAGGGCTTTCGCCTGTGTGTGCCGATCGTGGACCGATAATCGGGAGACCGTGAAAATCTTGAATTGAGGAGAGAAGACATGAAACAGATCATTTGTTCGCTGGCAATCATGGTGGGTGCGGTTGCGCTTGCCGACAAGCCGGAGTGGCTGAACGATCCGGACTGGATCGACATCGAGTCTCAGATCACGGTGACGCCCTCGTCGACGACGACGGGCGCGTGGACCGGGGATGCGATTGACTCCCGGTGGCGCGACATCGTCCCGCTGGTGTTCTCGTTCAAGAGCACGCCGGTCACGGGGTTCCTGCTGTTCTTCCGCTGAGGATTGAGTCTCCATGACGTTTCAAAAGACGCTGGCAGGCGCCGGCATCGCCGTTCTCGCAACCTCCGCGACGGCGGAACAGCCGTTGTCGATGATCCGGTTCGCATCGGTGCAGACGCGCTCGACCGAGGAATGGAAGGGAACGCTCAAGGCGTTCAGGGAGCATCCGGGATGCTGCGATGACGTGTGGTTCTCGACGGGGGAGAGCTTTCCCTCGCTCGACTGGCATCGCAAGCACCTGAAGACGCTGGCGCCGGCGGCCGAAGACCTGCGGCGGCTCGGCATCGGCGTCAGCCTTCAGTTCGAGGCGACGATTGGGCATGGGGACGACTTCCCGACCGAGGCGGAGAAGCGGATATTCGATAAGCCGTGGACGGGTTGGACGTGCAGCGACGGAACGGAATGCCGGTACTGCAGCTGTCCGCGTCAGCCGGCGTTTCTCGAGCGCCTGAGGGCCGTGAGCGCGATCTATGCGGCGATCCGTCCGGCCGTCGTCTGGATCGACGATGATCTCAGGACCTACAACCATTATCCCTCCGTCAGGGAGACCGGCTGCTGGTGTGCGCGGTGCATCGCCGACTTCAGCGGGGAGGAGAAGCGGACGTGGACGCGTGAGACGCTCGCCGCAGCCGTCAGGGACGATGAAGCTGTCTGCAGCCGCTGGTTGGACTTCTCGTCGCGGTCGTGCGGCGAGATCGCGGCGGTCATCGCACGGGCGTTTCTCAAGGTGTCGCCCGAGACGCGGATGGGGTTCCAGTGCGGATATGACGTCGACCGCGACCACGAGGACCGCGTCATCATCCGGGCGCTTGCCGCGGCTTCGGGCAAGAAGGTGAGCGTCAGGATGGGCGGCGGCCCCTATTATGACGACTGGCCGCACGCCCAGCTTCTCAAATCGCAGTGGCTGTGCGAGGCGCGCAAGCGCCTGGCGCTGGAAGATGTCACAGACAACTGGTGCAACGAGGTCGAGACCTATCCCCGTGCCTACGGTTCGCGGTCGGCGCGGTCGATCGCCCTGGAGTCCTTTTCGGCGCTGGCGTGGGGCATGGATTCGGTCAGCTTGTTCGTCCTCGACCGCCGGTCAGAGACGGATGCGTTCTATTCGGACTACCTGCTCGGCCCGCTGGCGGAGATGAACGGGTTCCTGCACGGTTACCGCGCGGCCTGCCGCGGCACGACGCCGGCCGGGTTCGAGTGTCCGATGCCCGAGACCGATCCCGGACGCATGCGTTTCCTCTGCGGCATCCCGATCCTCCATGGACCTGGCGTCAGCTGGGGCGTCATCAGTACCGAAAAGCAGGCCATCGGCGGGCTGGGCACGGGCTGGGGTGAGGTTCGCGACGACCTGCTGCCGGATTGCCAGAAGACGCCCTCGGCGAAAATCCAGGCGGTGCGCGACCATTTTGCGGCGTCCGCGTCCGCGGTCCTCAAGTCGCCGTTCGTCGGACATGTCATTCCGCGGGTTTCGGCCGGCGGCGAACTGCGGACGGTCGGTCTGATCGGGACGCGACTTGACCCGCAGCGCAACGTGCGCGTCTGGGTGAGGACGGACAAACGCAAGGCCGTGTGGCGCGAATTCGGGGAGAAGCCCGTCGAACTTGCCGTTGAAGGCGGATCCGATGGCTTCGCGTCCATTACGATTCCCGCTCTCGGGGCCTGGAACGCAGGGTATTTGGAGTTCTGAGGATCATGTCGGTGAGACTTGTCGGTTGTGTTTGCGCGGCGGTGTTGCCGCTCCTGTCGTTTCCCGCCTCCGAGCGCGTCGAGTCGCTCATCGCGAAGATGACGTTCGAGGAGAAGGTCGGGCAGCTGTGCCAGTACAACACGAAGCAGCACGGATTCTTCTTCGCGTCGTCCGACGCGACGCAGGCCTCGTTGCCCGAGGAGTTCCTGGCGAAGATCCGCCGCGGGGAGGTCGGCGGACTCATTAGCGCGCCGGGGCTTGAGAATTACAACGTGCTCCAGCGCGCGGCGATGGAATCCCGCCTGAAGATACCCCTCATCGTCGGCCATGACGTCATCCACGGCGTCGAGGTCTACTATCCGGCCCCGTTTCCGGAGACCTGTTCCTGGGATTCCGACTTGATGCGCCGGACGGCCGAGCGGACGGCGCCGCGCGCGCTCCGCAAGGGCGTGAACTGGACGTTCGCGCCGATGATCGACATCTCGCGCGATTCGCGGTGGGGACGCATCGTCGAAGGCATCGGCGAAGATCCGTTCATCGGCGCATTGGCGGCTGCCGCGCGGGTGAAGGGCTTTCAGGGGGAGCGCCTTTCGGACGGACTCCACATCGCGGCGTGCGCCAAGCACTACGTCGGCTACGGCGCCGTTCAGGGCGGGCTCGACTACGATGCCGTGGAGATGAGCGATTCGACGCTGCGCAACGTCTATCTCGTGCCGTTCCGCGCGGCGGTCGACGCGGGCGTGGCGACCGTGATGAGCGGCTATCACATCTACAACGGCGTCCATTGCTCGGCGAACCGCTATCTGCTCACGGACGTCCTGCGGCGGGACCTGGGCTTCGGCGGCTTCGTCATCTCCGACTACTGGTCCGTCGGCAACCTCTATGACTGCGGTTTCGCCCGGGAGGGCGATGACGAATGCGCGGCCGTGACGGCGATCCGGTCCGGAATCGACATGGAGATGACGGGCTTTTGCTATCCAAAGGGGATTGGCAAGGCGCTTGCGTCCGGAAAGCTGAAGATGGAGGAAGTCGATGAAGCCGTCCGGCGTATCCTCGTGACGAAGGAGAGGCTCGGGCTCTTCGAGCGGCCTTACCTGGACCGCGCCCGTCTCGACGCGGCGATCGATGACGCATCCGACCTCGAACTCGCGCGAGAGGCGGCGGAGAAGTCGGTCGTTCTCCTGAAGAACAGGAAGGGGACGCTGCCGCTGGACAAGGGAAGGAAGATCGTCCTCATCGGCGACATCGCCGACATGCCCGCGGAGATGGGATCCAGCTGGATCAATCTCGCTGGGAGCGTGAAGGGGATCGCGTCGCTGAAGGAGGGGCTTGCGAAAGTCGGACAGTCCTTCGAATATGAACGGTGCTACGCGCTGACGGGTGCGGTGGACGTCGCGGCGGTCGAGCGTGCGATTGCAAGGGCCGATGTCGTCGTGGCGACATTCGGCGCATATCGGGACGAAAGCGGTGAGAATCGCTCACGGGCCGACATCTCCCTTTCGGCGGGACAGCGGGAGGTGATCCGCGCGATCGAGAAGTCGGGGAAGACGTTTGTCGCGGTCGTGTTCAACGGGCGCCCGATGGTCCTCTCCGAACTGGCGTCCGCGGCGGACGCGCTGGTGGAGGGCTGGCAGCTCGGTTCCTGCGCGGGCTGGGGCGTGGCCAGGGTCCTGACGGGCGAGGCGGAACCGTACGGACGTCTCACGGCGACGTTTCCCAACGCCAGCGGAGAGTGTCCGACCTATTACGGCCGCGTCATCGGCGGGAAGAGCTGGATCCCCGGCGGGGACCGCCGGAAGGAGAATATGTGGCGCGGACATTACCGGGATACGAAGATGGAGCCCGTATTCCCGTTTGGCTTCGGCCTCGCCTATACGGACTTCGCCTATTCGAACGAGACGGCGCGCATCTGCGGCGACGAGCTCGTCTGCTCCGCCGACGTCGTCAATACGGGTGCACGGCGCGGGACCGAGGTGGTGCAGGTCTACATCCGTCGTGAAATTTCGCCGATTGCGTCCCCCCGGCGCGAGCTCAAGGGCTTCCGGCGGGTCTGGCTTGAGCCGGGCGACAGGAAGACGGTGGAGATCCGCATTCCGCTTCGTTCGCTTGACTATTATGTCGAAGGCCCGAAGCCGCATGTCGCGCAAGGTCCGCTCTCCGTTTACATCGCCCCGGACTCTACCAAGGGGAAGCGGATGAATGTTGTCCTGCCGAATGTCGGCTTATGTTGGCGAAATTCCGCGCATTGCGCACGGAATCACAAAAGGCTATACTATACACATCTACCTATGGGATGGTAGTGAAAGGGTAAAGTACTATGCGAAAAAGCATCGCGCTGAGTTTGTTTTCCGGATGGGTTGCCACAGGAGTGGTTCCGGGATTTGCGGAGCAAGTGAAGGTCGGAGAGAAAATGATCCTTGTTGATTCTCTGCGGGTGCGGGATCCGTTTGTCGTCACTGTCGGCGGCGAGCGTCCCTACCGGCTCTACATGAGCGACAACTGGCTTGACGGGACGGTCGGCGTCAGCGTTTCCGAAAGCGCCGATCTCGTCAGCTGGACGAAGCCGCGGAACGTGATGAAGGCGCCGGCGTGGTGCGGACAGGTCTGGGCGCCGGAGGTCCACCGCTGGAAGGGCGCCTGGTACATGTTCGTGACGCTGAAGGAGAAAGAGGAGCTGAAGCGTCCGATCCGGACGATGGTGCCGGGCGAGCCGGACTGGGAGCCGTGGCCGGGATCGAGGACCAACTCGACCTGCCACGCCGTCTGGGTCTACCGTGCGGAGCGTCCCGAGGGGTCGTTTTCTCCGGTCGCCGACCGTCCGATCACCGATCCGGCCTGGACCTCGCTGGACGGCACGCTGGCGGTGGAGGACGGCAGGCCGTGGATGGTCTTCACGCACGACTGGGCGCAGGTCAGGGTCGGCACGTATGAGCTCGCGCCGATGTCTGACGACCTCACGCGCTTTCTCGCGCCGCCCAAGACCCTGTTCACGGCGGCGGAATTCCCGATGGAGGACGAGCGCGGCGTGACAGACGGGGCGTTTTTCCACCGGTCGCCGAAGAGCGGCAAGCTCTTCATGATCTGGTCGACGCACAACCCCGCGCGTCCGAAGGGCGCGGACTATTGCGTGATCCTGTGCGAAAGTGCCTCCGGCAAGGTCGCGGGGCCCTGGGTGAAGCACCGTCTCTTCTTTGACCGGAACGGCGGCCACGGCATGTTCTTCCGCAAGACGGACGGCACGCTGATGCTCTGCCTTCACTGTCCCGAGAAATGGGGCGACGAACGTCCGCTCTTCCTCTCGGTCGAGGACGACGGCGAGACGCTTTTGATCCGGGAGTGAAAAGGTTTCGTCGAATGAGAGGTGCGCTTGTTTTGCTTTCGTGTCTGTGCGTGGCGGTTGTGCTGCACGGCGCCGACTTCGTGATTACGTCCTTTGGTGCCCGTGCCGACGGAAAGCCCTGCACTGCGGCCGTTTCCGAAGCGGTCAGGGTCTGCGCGGAGACGGGCGGCGGACGGGTGATCGTTCCGCCGGGCCGTTTCGCCACAGGAGCGATACATCTGAAAAACAATGTCGAGCTTCATCTCGAGGAAGGGGCTGAACTCCTCTTTTCGGATGATCCCAGGGACTGTCTTCCTGCTGTCCGTGTCGCTTATGAGGGTGTCGAATGCGTCAACTATTCGCCCCTCGTCTATGCTTATGGGGTGACGAACGTCGCTGTGACGGGGAAGGGTATTCTGCGGGCGGAACATGCCTTCTGGTACTCGTGGAACTGGGCCAATGCGGAGACGAGGAAGGCCCTGGACAGGCTTGTCTACGAGTGGCCGGTGAAGGGCGTGCCCGTGGAGGATCGTGACATGACGCAGGTGCCGTTTTGCCATCTCCGGCCGCAGTTCCTTCATTTCAACCGTTGTCGGAACGTCCGTCTGGAGGACGTCAGGATCCGCGATTCGCCGTTCTGGAGCATCCACACCTTTGCCTGTGACGGCGTAACCGTCCGCAATGTGGATGTGTGCTCCCACATCCACAATTCCGACGGCATCGACCTGGAGATGACGAAGAATGCCTTGGTCGAGGGCTGCACGTTCTGCCAGGGCGACGATGCGATTTGCGTCAAGGCGGGGAAGAACGTCGACGGGCGGAAGGTCGGGATCGCGTCTGAGAACATCGAGATCAGGAATTGCGAAGTGAAGGCCGGACATCAGCTCCTGGCGATCGGAAGCGAGGTGTCGGCCGGCATCCGCAACGTCCATCTCCACGATTGCCGCATGAGCGGATCGGTCTTCAACGCCCTGTTCGTCAAGACGAATTCCGAACGCGGCGGCTTTGTCGAGAACATCCGCATGGAACGGGTGCAGGCGGAGCATCTGGAGGGGGCTTTGGTGGCCATCAGCGCGGACACGTCCTACGGACAGTCGAATCCAAACGCGGAGATCGCACGGACGCGGATCCGTGACATCCGCGTGAGCGATGTCCGTGCCCGCGAGGCCGAGCGTCGTCTCAACCTGAGGGGAGACCCCGCCGCCCGGGTCCAGGGCGTCGTCATTCGGAACGCCACGGTCGAAGGGCCCTGTCTGCGTTCGGACATCGTGGAGAACGTCGACGGACTTGTCGATGAGAAGCGGCCGTGACTGCGGTCACGAGAGGTGAAGTCATGAGCATTGCTAAGTTGTGGTTCCTCGCGGTGACGGCGGCCTTGGGCGGCTTTCTCTTCGGCTTTGACACGATTGTCATCAATGGCGCCGAGCAGCAGATCCAGCGAATCTGGAGCCTGACGGGGACGATGCACGGCTGGGTTGTGAGCGCGGCGCTCTGGGGCACGGTTCTCGGCGCCTTTGTCGGCGGGTGGATCGCCGATCGGTACGGGCGCAAGCCGACGCTTTGCGCGATTGGTGCGATCTATTTCGTCTCGGCCCTCTGGAGTGCGCTTGCAACGGGGCCGTGGATGCTTATGATCGCGCGCTTTCTCGGAGGCATTGGCGTCGGGATTTCGACGATTGCGGCGCCTGTCTACATCGCCGAGATCTCGCCGCCCGAGAGCCGCGGCAAGCTGACGGCGCTCTTTCAGTTCAACATCGTCTTCGGCGTCTTGGCGGCCTTGGCGTCCAACCTCCTTCTCAAGGACCTCGGCACGAACGCCTGGCGCTTCATGCTCGGTGCGCAGTGTGCGCCGGCCGCCGTCTTTGCGGCGCTTGCGCCGTTCCTGATCGAGTCTCCGCGCTGGCTGAAGCAACAGGGCGGCGGCGCCGAGGGGGAAGGACCGTCGTCCGGTTTCTGGGGCAGAGAGAACCTGCGACCGATTCTGCTGGCGTTTTTCGTCGCCTTCTTCAACCAGATGAGCGGGTGCAATGCGGTCAACTATTTTGCAGTGCGCATTTTCAATGCGGCCGGGCTTGGCAAGGATGCGGCGTTTCTCTCGTCCTTTGGCCTCGGCATTCTGAACCTGGCCTCGACTTTCGCGGGTCTGTGGCTCATCGATCGGCTGGGCAGAAGAACGCTGCTCCTAATCGGTGGCGTCGGCTATGTGCTGTCACTTTCGGCAGCGGCGTTCTTCTTCCACGCCGGGAACGGGCCTTTGGCGGCTGCGACGATCTTCCTCTTCATGGCCTCGCACGCGGTCGGGCAGGGGACGGTCATCTGGGTTCTCATCTCAGAGGTCTTTCCGCAGAAGTTCAGGGCGCAGGGACAGGCCTTGGGCGCGTCGACCCACTGGGTGTTTGCCGCGCTTGTCGCGCTGTTCTTTCCGATGGCCGCGGAGCGGTTTGCGCCATCGGTGATCTTCGGCTTTTTCGGAGTGATGATGGTCTTGCATCTCCTTTGGGTTCTGCTTGTCGTGAAGGAGACGAAGGGGAGCGCCTTGCGGTGATTTTCGGAATCGATATCGGAACGACGAGCGTCGCAGGCGTTGCCGTGGACAAGGACGGGGCCGTCACGGCCCGCGTGACACGGGCGCATCAGGCCGATGTGCCGGCGCTTCATGAGGGATTTCACGAGCAGGATCCGCGTAAACTCAAATCGGCGGCGGACTGTGTCGTCCGTGAATTGTCTGAAAAGGCCGGATCCGCCGAGCAGGTCGGATGGACAGGACAGATGCATGGCGTCGTCGGCACGGATGGCGACTTGCGGCCGATGACCAACTTCGTGACATGGCGGGACAGGCGGCGCTATGGGGGACGGGTGATGACGGATTGGTTTGCCGCGGGGCTTCGTCCCGCGCACTGCCTGCCTGTTTGCGCCTTCTGCGCGGGTCGGATCGCAATCGATGAGACGTTTCTGCATTCGTGGTATCTGGACGAGGGAAAGGTGGACTTCCCCCGCGAATGGCTGCCGCAAATCGTCGAATGGAGCATGTTGGGGGACAACCAGGCGGGGGTTTATGCGGCGCAGCGTCTTCATCCGGGGTGCGCGGTCGTCAACCTTGGCACGAGCGGTCAGCTGAGCATTGTGCGTGAAACGCCATTTGCCGGGTCCGCGATTCCGGGGACGGAGGCGGCGGACGGATCGCGTTGCGAGTATCGGCCCTATCCGGACGGACGGACTCTCGAATGCCGCGCGTCTCTTTTGGGCGGAGCGGCCTGGGCCGCGTTGAAGGACCGTCTCGGATGTTCGTGGGAGGCGATGAATGCGACGGACGATCCGACGGTACGGGATTGCGCACGGAAGATCGCGGATGACCTTTTCAGGGACGTGGATCTTTCCGGTGTCACGAACCTTGTCGGCATCGGCAATGCGCTGGCGTTGAATCCGGCTCTTCAAAAGGCCGTTGAAGAACGTTCGAATCTCGTCTGCCGCATTCCGGCCTGCCCGGAAATGGCGGCCTACGGTGCCGCACTCCGTGTCATTGATCGGTTCGCGAATTAAAACAAAAAGAAGAAATTGGGTTCTCCCGGAAGAAACCGCACAGCGTCTCGCGCGGTCGCGTCTCGTATGCCTGCCGCTGCATGGCTGAATCTCCAATTTACGAATCGCTCGCGAATTGGAGCACAATCCGGACGTCGCCGCAAGGGGGTGGGGAATGCAAATCGGAATGAAGCGGATTGAGGCCATACCCACGGCCTCGACTTCGGCTGGTGGGCCCTGATGCCGCCGGGGGCACGGAACAAGTTCGTCAAGGGGCCGTCGGTCGGCATCCAGCCGGACATGATCGAGTACGGCACGTCGAAGGCTGCGGCGTGGGACTGCCCCGCGACGGTCATGCTGCGCTTCCCCGAAACGCCGGGCCTGGCGCGGCTCGACGACCTCGCCGAGACGGTCCGCCGCTGGGAGGAGGTGCGCGAGGGGGGGCTGATGCCGGACGGCTTCGCGCGGCGCCCGCGTCCGTTCAAGGCCGAAGCCGGCACGCGCGACCGCCAGGTGTCGAGCTACGACATCTTCGCCCAGCGTCCGAACAACTACCATCCCGACGTCGAGTTCTTCCATCAGGACAGGTATCCGCAGGTCTACGGCGAGTTCGTCTGGACGGGCTTCGACTATCTCGGCGAGCCGGATCCGCACGGCGAGACGGCGCGGAGCTCCTACTACGGCGTCTGCGACCTCGCGGGCTTCCCGAAGGACCGGTACTACGCCTACCGCGCGCAGTGGCGCCCGGACGTTCCGACGGCGCATCTCCTGCCGCATTGGACATGGCCGGGGCGCGAAGGCGCGCGGACGCCGGTCTGGGCCTACACGAGCGGCGACGAGGCGGAGCTGTTCGTGAACGGCGTCTCGCAGGGCGTCCGGCGGAAGGACCGGGCGCGAGGCGTCTACACGCTTGAATGGAACGACGTCGCCTACTGGCCGGGGGAGATTCGGCTCGTCGCCCGCCGGAACGGCTCGGTCTGGGCGGAAGCCGTCCGTCGGACGGCGGGGCGTCCGGCGGCGCTCCGCATCGCGCGCGAGCCGTCCTTTTCGGGGGACGAGCTGACCTACTTCAAGGTCGCGCTCGTGGACGCGGCGGGCACGGTCGTGCCAAACGCGGACGTGCGGATCGACTTCGCCGTGTCGGGGCCGTATGCCCTTGCGGGCGTCTGCAACGGCGACCCGACGGACATGAACGGCCTTCAGCGGCCGTTCCAGCGGACGTTTCGCGGGCTCGTGCAGGTCATCGTGCGCCGGGCGGCGTCGGCCTCGCGGGACGGCGTCCTGTCGGCCACGGCACATGATCTTGGCCTCGCGGCGACCTCTGCGCTGGATTGAATGCGCGCGAACGCTATCCCTAATTCATAAAAGGCCAATAAAGACGAATTTGAGGGGGCCTTGTCTAATCTGATTTTGGTAGACTATCCTACCGTTCACCGGGCATAGTGCCTGGAAAGAACGGCCCGTCAAGGGA
>CAKURH010000041.1 GCA_934675625.1 uncultured Kiritimatiellota bacterium | reverse complement strand
TGGATTGTCTTTCTTCTTCTTCGATCCCCATGGCCTTCCTCTCTTCTTTGCTGACCCGTTAGATATTACCATTTCCAGTTAGATATTACCATTTCCACCCTCTTGCGGAGGGGCCTGCGATTTTGATATAATAGCCGCCAATTACAAAAGAGTGCGACGAACCCGAAGGGGCTCTCGTCACCCTCGCGTAGGATAAAGTAAAATGAAGAACGCGTAACCACGCGGACTTGTTCGTTCTGAGTAAACGTCCAAAAATTCAGAGGAGCGACATGTCCTGCGAGGGGATGCGTCTAGGCACATGGCTGTGCCGGGCGTGTTTCCTTGCACTCATGTTTTCCTCAATGGCTTTGGACGGCCTTCTCAGAGAACACGGGTGAAGGAGGCACGCCCGCTTGTTTGTCTCCAACGGAGAGTGCCCTTTATGCCCCGGAGGTATTGGCCGTGTAATCTACAATTCCGTGGGCGAAAGAGGTAAGAAGAAATGAACAAGTTGATGATTGGTCTCGGATGCGCGGCGGTTTTGTGTCCGGCGGCATTTGGCGAATAAGCGGTTGCGGCTGCGACGGCTACTCCTGAAACGGCGGCTCCTGCGGCGGCCACGGCGACTGCCGCGCCAACAGCGGCGGCTCCGGTTGCGGCAACGACGGAACTAAAGGTTGAGCCGGGCGCGGTTCTGATGGTGTGGGCCGGCAAGGACACGTCTGAAGCTGAAATCGCCGCGATGGTCGACAAGGGGCCCAAGTTTGATGCACAAAATGGGAATACCGATCCTGCTGTTCGCTCGACAGGGGAGATTACTTGTCGGTGGAGTGGAATCTTGAATGTGAGTGTACCGGGAATTTATACGTTCAATCTCACGTCGGATCTGCGTTGGTCGGAATCAAGAGCCTTTGTATTTATCAATGGGGTGCAGGTGTTCGAGATGACAGACCGTACGGGGTCGCGGGCGAAGAACGTGCAACTGCCAGGCCCTGCCAATATCGAGATTGTGATTTATGCGCCGAGCCATAATCAAGCAAGGCACTCGCTGATGCTCCGCTACAAAAAGGCCGGTACGCTGGCGTATGCGACCTTGACTCCGGAAGCGCTGTTCCACGGAGTTGAGTGATGGGCTTTGTCCGCCACCGGCCGCTTGGGGCGGTTGTCCTGATGGTCGCATTCCTGACGGGGTGTGACCATCGGGATGAAGTCGCGGCGCTCATCCAGGCCAAGTATCCGGAACTGGCAGAGGGCGGCGGCTTCCGTTTCATCTCGTGCGTTGAAGAGCGCGAGACGCGCTGGCATTCGCGCATCTATCGGTTTCGGGGCTACGTTCGTTGGGATGCACCATTCTACGCCGTCAAGGACGTAAACCCGCCGCATGCGGGTTTGCCGGAAATTGTGACCGTTCGCGCGTATGACCCGTTCCCGCCGATTTGTCCGGGATTTCCCGGTCATCGTGGTGTTACATTTACGGCGACTCTGCACAGAGGCGATGCTGATGCGGCAGATGATGCGATCGTGAATCTTTCGACAGATGTTACGTTCTTCGGCGAGAAAGCCCTGAAGGCGCGGTATCGCGATTCTGTCATCATTCGTGCGGACGTACCGTCTCAGGTCATGTCTTCGACTTCGCCGTTGGCACGTTCTTCTTCTCGTTCACCCCGTGTCCGTTTGGGTGTGCCCTTCTGGAGCCGCGAGGCACAAGCCCAACAGCAGGCGAAGGAGAAACCGCAACAGTCTTCGCCCTCCCCATTTCTACAGGGCGAGATCTCGACGGAGGCTTGGAACCGAGCGATTGCGGATGTGACGGCGGACTGCACGTCGTTGCGTGAACGGGACAAGGCGTGTCGCGACGAGCTGTTCGAGCGGGTGAAGACCGTCGAGGGCGAATCGTGGAAAGGCCTGAATGACGATCAGCTTCAGGTGTATGTGAGCCGCTTGTCGTCCGTATTTGACGAGGTGCGAAAGATTTCTGATGACTGTCATGCCTTGACGTCGAATCTTCACTACTACACGTCCTTCCCGATTGAGTCGATGCGAAGTGCCGCTCTGTCCGAACAGGCGAACGCGATCGCGAAGATTGGCGACTTCTGTGATCGGTGGCGCAATCTTCTCAGGCTACGCAGCTCGGATGTGGGTCGCGAGATGCAGTATCGTGCGCAGAAGGGCGTAACGTTCATGCGCGGCGTCGAGACGCAGACGGTCGAGCAGAAGAAGCCAAGCGTCATCAAGTATCAACCCAAGGCACCGGTGCAGACGGGCGGGCGGCGGACACGTCCCATGACAATACAAATGCCGCGACAGGCGAAATAGCAAAGGAGCAACAAGATGATGAAGATGTCGTTCAACGGAAACATGACCCGGGCGTTGTCCTATTGGCCGTTTGCCCTTTCCGTGGCGTTGCCCTGCGCAGGGCTGTTCATCGCGAATGTCCTTCTCGGTGAGAATACGATGCCGATGAATGTCGCGGCGATAGTGGCTACCGTCCATTTCCTTGTTCTTTCTTACCTCTACAAGGTCAAGGGCGGCGAAGACGGCTACTGGCCCATTTTTGGACTGACGACCGCGTGCCTTGTCGGCGATGTCATTATTCTGTGTGGCGCGAACAACGGGCTTGACGGCCTTCTTTCCGCTGCCGTGACCGTGGGCTTGGTGGTGACGCCGTTCTTGCTTGCCAATGCGGAACTGCGCCGCCGTGTCTATGGCCCTTGCATCCGCCAAAGTTTCGGTATGTTGAGTGGTGCGCTCAACAAGAATTCCGCGGAAGACATCGCTCTTGGCCTCTTCGGCGGATTCGTTGGCATTCTCTTCTTGATTTTCCTCTTGCTGGCATTGGGGTCGGTGCTGATGATTGGTGTGCATATCTGGGCTTTGGGGCGCGCGTTCTCCGATGGACTCTCCCAGAGCCGACAGGCGCGGGAGGATACGCCGGCGCGGGAGACGGAGGAGGGGAAGTCGCCGGATGCCGCGGTGGCGCCGTCTTCCGATGAGGTGATCGTTGCGGATTGAGAAAGGGATGCCCATGTCAAGTCGCGTCTACAGTTCTGAAAACGGTGGTGAAATCGTGCCGGCGTATGCCAATCCCGAACGCTATGGCGAAACGGCGCTTCCACAGAAACGGGCGCTGGTCGCGAATCGAAGCGAGAACATCGTGAAGCTGCTGGAGGCGGCGGACGATGCCACGAACCGCACGTTTCTGTCGGCATGCGCCACTGACAAAATTGAGCCATTCGTGGATAGCCGTTTGCCGAAGGGCGTTTTTAAAAGCGTCGACCAGATCTCCCTTTACAAGGTATCGCGGCTTGTCTATGGCGTGGACGAGAATCCGGCGGACAAACTCAAGGCGTTTTTCCTCGGACTTTCCGGGTTCAAACACCATCCGTCCGTCTTTTACATTCTTCAGAACAAATGCGTCGATGTCATTGACAGGCGGTTTGAGTTCTCGTTGTATGTCGGGGTGAAGCCCTTGCGCTATGAGGACAAGGACAGCTTGCGCGAGATTTTCCACAACTCGTTTGACGGCATCTTCTTGGGTAGCCAGCATACGCAGGCCTTGTCAAACGAGGGCATTGAGCAGGTTCGCAAACACGCGAAAGTAACCGCGCCATACATCGTGGGCGTCACGGCCCAGCCATCGGTCAAGAAGAACACGGACGGGGAAACCGTTTCGCAGGGGCTGGAGCAGTTCGTCGATGTCATGCGGTTCCAGAACTACACGGCGGTGCTGTTGGCGATGCCGGTTGACCGCCCGATGATCGAGCGGCGCAAGCGGGAACTGGAGAATCTGCATTCGCAGCTGACGCTGTTCCAGAAAGTCAACCTGACGTTTGGGGAGAACGAGAGCGAGGCCATCGGCGAGAGCGTCAGCAAGTCGATTACGCTTTCCGAGTCGAACTCGATGAGCCTGACGGCGAGCAGTAGCAGCAGTTCCTCGACGAACGAGAGCCATTCGACCAGTTCGTCGCATTCGGGCGACAGATGGTCATCTGGTTCGTCGAGTTCGTATGGCAGTTCGGACACGTTCGGGTTCTCTACCTCGACGGGCGTTTCCATCGCCAAAGGACGCTCGACGGGCGACACGACCGGGTCTTCGTCCACGCGGACAAGTGGCACCTCCGTGACGTATGCGGTCGAGGCCCAGAACAAGAGCATTGTCGATTTGTTGGCGCGGTTGGACGAAACGCTGAAGAAGCTTTCGGACGCCGAGACGTTCGGGCTGTGGGAATGTGCGGCCTATTTCATCTCCAGCAAGGAGAGCGTGTCGCTGTTTGCCGCGAATGCGTTCAAGGGCCTTGTGCTGGGCGACGAGTCCGTGGGTGAGTGCAGTCACACGATCTGTTGGCCACCGACGGACAAGGAGCGTCAACAGAATCTGCTGAACTCCGTGCTCAGCGGCATTCATCCGACGTTTGTCAACGATCGTGGAATCTTTCGTAGGGTGTTGCCGACGAATTTTGTCAGCGGCGATGACTTGCCGTTCTTTCTGCCACTGCCGCAGAAGTCGGTTCCGGGGCTTGCCGTGGACAAGGTAGCCGCGTTTGAGCGGTCAGTTACGACGAAGGACGGGACAGGTGTGAAAGACGAAAATGCCAAGATTATTCCCTTTGGCCGCGTGTATCACATGTATCACGAGGAGCTGCCCGTCGAACTCGACCTCAACGACTTTACGCGGCATTGCTTCATTACGGGATCGACGGGATCGGGAAAGTCCAACACGACCGAACTGCTCATTCAGCAGTGCATCGATAAAGAGGTGAACTTTCTGATTGTCGAACCGGCGAAAGGCGAATACAAGAAGGCCTTCAAAAACACGCCGGACGGCATTTCGATTTTCACCACGCATCCGCTGTGCGAGATGCTTCTGCACGTCAATCCGTTTAAGTTCCCTGCGGGCATTCACGTACTGGAGCACATTGACCGGCTGCTTGGCATCTTCAATGCGTGCTGGGAACTGACGGCAGCCATGCCGGCGATTCTGAAGAAAGGCGTGGAGGCGGCCTATCAGAAGGTCGGCTGGGATTTGCCGAACTCCTATTACATCGGCACGCCGGACAGGGCGACGACTGCGCCGCAGTATCCGACGTTCTCGACCCTCGTGTCCGAACTGGAGCGGATCATCCAGAACTCCGGCTATTCGGCCGAGGCCAAGGGCAACTACACGGGGGCTTTGGTGACGCGCGTCGAGTCGCTGACGGCCGGCGTCTTGCGGCAGGTGTTCTGTAGCGAAGAGGAAATCGCGGCGGAAGTCCTGTTCGATTCGCGGACAATCGTCGACTTGAGTCGATTGGGCTCAGAGGAGACGAAGACGCTGATCATGGGCGTTCTCGTGATGCAGCTTTCAGAACACCGCCAGACGCATACGCAGGGAACAAACAAGAGCATTCAGCACGTCATGGTAATCGAAGAGGCCCATAACCTGTTGCGGAACTCGGCTAACATGGGCGCGGGTGGCTCGACGCTCGTCAAGAAATCGGTCGAGATGATCGCGAATGCAATTGCCGAGATGCGCACGTATGGCGAAGGCTTCATGATTGTCGATCAGTCGCCGACAGCAGTTGACATTTCGGCGATCAAGAACACAAACACGAAAATCGTCATGCGCTTGCCCGAGCAGCATGACTGCGAGACGATCGCCAATGCGATGGGGCTTGATGAGTTTCAGACGCGCGAGCTGTCGCGGCTCTCGCCTGGTATGGCGGTCGTCATGCAGAACACGTGGATCTCGGCCGTTTTGACGTTGGTTGCAAAGAGCAGCGATGGAACACGTGGCGAGGAAGAATGGACGGATGCGGGCTTCAATCGTGAACTGCGGGCGCGTCTTGCACTGGCCGTTGGGGCGTTGGGCTATGATCGTGCGCTGTATTATACGCCCGGACAGACAGGCTACACGGATGCGTGGCTCAAGCAGCTTCCGACCTTGAAGGACATCGAATGCCGCATTGACAAGGCCGTGGCAGGTCATTATGGTGAATTCGTGGGGGCGTCCCGTCTGGCGGATTTGGAGAAGAGGAATATCCCGAAACCTTGGCCGATGCCGGCGCGCGCCAAGGAGCTGCATGCGCTGTTCGACTACTATGAGCGGACGTATGGCTTGAGTGGGTGTGCGCGCATGACGGCGAATCGAATTGGCTACGGCCTGTTGGCCGTGGCGCTGCTCGGCTGTGGTGAATGTTGGCGCCTGTTCTTGAGTTTGCCGGATACGCCGCGTGAACGCAACCGGGAGGCGTTTGTCCGCATCCTCAGGGCCTATGTTCCGCAACCGATTCTCGCACGCCATGAAAACGATTTCAAGAAGATGACGGCGTGTGTACGTCGAGCGTTGGAAGATGTCGGCGTGATGCAGACGGGAGGAACCGCCGACGAGAAACTGGCCTTTGCCAAGGGCGTGAGCCGCGAGAAGCCCGTGGATCGGCTGATGCAAATGGGAATCAAATGATGAAGATGCAAACCAGTTATCATCTCTTTGTCAACGAGTATGCGATTTGCCCGAATTTGCGGGCGCGTCTCTTCAAGGACGATGCTTGCGCCGCGACAGATGTTGATGCCGATTTCTGGATTGAGAAAATGGCTCAGCCTCTGCTCGCGCAGAACTATGCGGAAACTTGGGATCATGAGTTCCGCTATCTTGAAACGGACAAGGCGGGAGAGGAAAAAGTCCTGTATGTCCACGGAAGCGAATTCGCCCGTCTCTTCTTCGCGGCGATCTTCCGTTTTATGAACGACTGGAAACGCATCAGGTATTGCACGTGCAAGCCGTTTGTCGGTTGCGCACCGCTCCTGATTGACAAGACGTCGTTGGACGAACGGATGGAGACGTTTCGGCAGATGGTCGGAAATGGCTCGGAGATTCGCCCGATGCCGTTGAAAGTCCTGATTGAATCCGATTTCGAGGGGACAAGGTTTCTTGTCGAAGACATCAGGCGGCGGATTGACGGACATGGTGTATTTGACGTGACGTTTCAGGTCGTGGGGCTCGGCTCGGAAGAAAATGCAGACCTGAAGATTTTGTTGGTGACGCCGGATGCAACGGCCGATGTGTCGCCTGAACAGGGGCTGGCCTTCGTATGGGATCCAGACTTCCCGATGGATGATGCGCTGAATCCCTTGGGCGGCGATTTCTCGGCACCTGGGAGTCGATTGTCGCGCGCCTTGGAGAATGTCGCGTATTGCTGGCGTTTCAGTCGACCGGATTCACTCCTCGCGACCCTTTGCGCCTACGTGAAGAGCCAATTGCTGGCCCCGGCCTTTGCTCGGCTTTGTGCAGAAATGCCGCGTTCGTCAATAAGTGTCGAGTGGCTGCGCTTGGGGCGCGTCTTTCCGTTTACGGTTGTGGAGTGTCCGCAAAAGGTTGTCGTCGATGATGAGCTTCGGATCCGTGTGCATCACGCCAGTCGACGGGCCGGGGGATTGCCTTGCGTGTCCGTCACGGGGTATCAGCCAACGGTCACGGATGTTTCCGATTGCGAAACGGAGCTGCTGTTACGGACGAACAGCCTGACGCCCGTCCGTATCGTACATAACGTCTCCTCGCGCGAAGAGGCTTGGCCTTCTGAATGGCGGACAGAATGCGTGTTCATGTCGTGTGAAGATGGTCGTTGCGAACAGGTTTCCGTCGGTCAGCACGAACATCAGGTCGTTATCCTGAATCATGGACTGACAACTGATTTTGATCTGAAGACAACAGCCGAGGCAACAGGCGAGAATGCGTATCGCGTGAAGACGCACGAGGAATTTTCTCTGACGGTCTGCGCCTCGAACAAATACGATTTGAGGCTCACGCCAAAGGACGCAGATGATTTTCAGATCAAGGCCTCCGACGAACTGAAAATCGCGACACAGGGGAATGAGATTCGCATCGAGGCGGAGAAGTCCGGTTGCTTTGACGTTGAAGTTTCGTATGCCAATGGGCGGTGCGCGTCCCAAAGGCTCAAAGTCACGGCTCGTGATGTGGCAACCTCGTTGCGGTATGAGATCAAAAGCGTGCCGAAGAAGGGGCATCCGCCGTTTGCGATCAAATACGACAAGAACGGAGATGCGCATTTCGAGTGTTTTCCCGGTGACGAGTTTACGCTTCAGGCGTGGCTGGAGGGGCCGTCCGAACCGCTGTGGGAGTCGCGGGTGGCTGTTGACGGGCTCAAGATCGAGCCGTGGGACGACAAGGAAAAAGTGCATCGGATCATGTATGCTTCGGCGGGGGACAAGTCGTTTGCGCTTGCGCCGGTCGATGGCTCGCTTCCGCCGCGCACGGTGACGTGCAAGGTCTTGGTAAACTATTCTGATGTTTTTCTGAAGCTGATGGTGGCCGGCACGGCGTGTAATGCGTTTCTTGCGTGGTTCATCTACGGACTGTCCCTCTGGACGGTGCCGGTTTATCTTTTCCCCTTGCTCTCGTATGTCGTTTATTTTGGGAAGCGATTCCCGATGCATCGTGCCGTCATGTTCGTGCTGTTTGTCTGGAATCTGTTCATGTCGGCGCAGGCCGTTTGGGAGGAGATTGCCTGATGGCGATGCTCTGCAACTTTGGCGAGACCGATCTTCCGCGCACGACGCAGGAGGTTCGTGAGCTGGACGTCTCGAAAGTCGAGACGTTTGCGGACTTCAACTGGGCATATGCGAATTATGAAATGGCGGTTGCGCAAAACGTTGAATGTAATCCGATCCTGCAAAAGAAGGTCGATGGGCTCTGCGACAATTACGATGCGGAGCAGTTGGACTTTGCGGAGAGGGACTTGGATTGGCAGATTCTGTCTGCCCGTCGAGGCTGCCACGATGCGCTGTCGGGCGGCAATCGGGAGGCACTGCTGGAACAGAAGGCGAGACTGGAACTGCTGACTGTTCAAAAGGCCGTGCTGGATGCGGCGAAACGTCGAAACGGAGAAATGGAATCATGAGCGACATTGACAAGGTTGAAGAACCGGAAGCGTCCGAAGTGACGGAAACGCCGTCGCCCGAAGATGCCAAGTCGCCGGAAGAGTTTGACAAGCTCTGCGAGGCTGAACGGGAAAAGATCATTGACGACATCAAGAGCGGGAAAGAGGGCGATCAGGAAAAGATCGATGACGTGGCAGACAAGTTGTCGTCAGATGAGATTAAGGAGAGGCGCGATGAATTTGGCGATGTGAACGCGGCGCAAGACAAGTATCGTGACGCGGTTTTCGGCGAGCATAGGGAATGGTCGGACGAAGAGCGCACGGAGGCGATTGCGAATGCCAAGGAGGACTTCGGGAACGCGGCCTACCTTCGGGAAATCTATGATGAGGCTTCAGAACGACAGAATGCAGATTTGGACGAGTCGAGCGAATCGAAGCCAGACGAGACCGAAGCTGCGGAAGAGGTCGATGACCTTGCAGACGATGAAGTCGTGACGGAATCAGATCCCGAAGAGCCGGATGATAATGAGACGACAACTGAACGTGAACATGTCACATCGATAGATGGCATTGAAATAAAGTTGCCGCCAGGCATGGAAACAATTGACTTGAAAAAGTCTGATTTTTCTAAATATAAGAATGAAATAGGACATAATGAGTTCGCTGACCTTGAAGCTGCACGCGAAGTGAAATATGGAAATAGGCTCAAAGAGTATATGGATGACATTACGACCGCAAGTAGCATTGATGAAGGGTTTAAAGTGTTGAAAGAGTCAAAGGCAGATTTAGGCGCGATAAATGAAGATGCAGATAAAGCACGGGAATGGCTTGTTTCGCAGGGGCATGTGGCAGACTACACTGATGATTACGATGAGTTGATGCGGCAGGAAAATGAAGAGGATGCTGACACAAAAAACCGCAATTGGTTTGAGGCATACATGAATTCAAGACGAGGAGGCCGCTGAAAGGAGGCACATGATGGAACTTGAACCAGGAGATCGAGTCCACATTGAGTCGGAACAGCCGATTCGATCCATTGACGCAAAGACGCCGGAAGAGTTTGACAAGGCGGCGAAATTGGAGTCGGCAAGGATTTCAAATGACATCTACACAGGAGAGCCGAACCAGAAATTGTGCCGTTACTTGGCGGACTCTATTCTGGAAAAGGAACTGATTGCACGATACGAAGCCTGCAATCCAGATGTGGTTCAGGAGAAACTGGCGGCTTACAAGGAGGCGGCCTTGAACCAGGATCCAAATGACATCACGTCGATGCTGAAGGCGCAAGACCTTGAAAAGGCATGGAAAAATTGTGTTGAAGAGCAGGCCATTTACAGGGCGGCATTGAACTTTACAGATCCACGAAAGGAGAACACATGAAAACAATTCCGCTGATCATTCTCATTCTCGCGTGTGCCGCACAGGCGTTCGCCCAGCCGCCGCCACGGTGTGGGCGGGCATTTGACCGTCCGCCGCCACCGCCGCGCGAGCATCGTCCGGCTGATCGTGGCCGCGACAAGCCCGATAAGGTCGGCGGCATTCTTCATGCCGTCGGGGCGACGATCGGACTCATTGACCATGTGATCAACAAGCCGCAGCCCGTTATCGTGAATGCGCAGGTCCCCGTTGCCGTCGCTGCGCCCGTCGTCGTGACGCCCACGGCCCCCACGCCGACTCTGGTCGTGGCACAGCCGCAAATGTATGATGGCCTTGAACTCGTGATTGTCCCGGCAGTCTATGCTCCGCCGCCAAGGCATCCGGCTCATGTCATTGCAGTTCCGGCAATGCCACCCCCGCACAGGTGGTGAATCAGTAGCGAAGGCGCACGGCGGTGCCGGCCTCTCCGTGCCTCCGTCTCTCCGTGTGAGATAGCCCGAGACTAAGAATAATCTGTTGTCAGAACGTTCTTTTCTGATGGCCTATAGGGTCATCAAGACAAACAGATTGGAGGAATGATGATGGAAGAAGATGAACAGGATGAGCCGTCGGTGGAAGAGATTGACAGACGCCTCAAGGAGATCCATCAGCGGTGGCTTGTGGACTGGAAAGGCGACATCGCGCGCGCGGAGGCCGGCGACATCGGGGCGATGAGCAAACTTCTTCTCCGTTATCGTAGCGGTCGACTTGGCCTGGCCCGTGACATGGAACGCGCGGACTATTGGGAGCATCGCCTGGTCGCGCGTCAACGTGAACTTGCCAAGACGGGCGATCCCAAAGAGATGTACAAATGGGGGGACTGGCTGCGGAAAGGCGTGTACGTCCCTCAGGACGTGGCAGCGGGCGTGGACTGGGTGCGCCGTGCCACAGGCTGGTATCAGGCGCGCTTGGACTACGCGCGTTGGATGCTGCACGGGGCGTTTGGCGTTCCGAAGGACGAGTCGGGAGGGTTGGCGCGCCTGTTGCGCGAGGCTGTAGAATCAAACGGCTCTTTTAGGTACCGCCTCGCGAGCGACATCGCGTGCTGCTACCACTACGGCGTGGGCACGGCGAAGGACGAAGACGAGGCTGTCCGTTGGTACATCCTTGGCGTTCAGGGCAGCGATGGTGTCTTTCCGACGGATTGGCTGGCCATCGCCGGTGAATATGAGCGGCGTGGCGACCTTACGGCGGCGTTTCACTGGTATCAGGAGGCCTTGGGCGAAGATTATCACGATCCCGAAGTGGAGAAGATTGTCGGCATGTGGCTTTATTGCGGTAAGGGAACGCCGCGAGATGTGGCGCGTGCGAAGAAGCTGCTCGCGCATGCGGCGGAAGTTGGGGGTGACGACGATGCGGCGAAACTTTATTATTTCATCCTCGACGAGGAGAAGCATGGCCTCTGTGGTCGAACGCCGACCTGTCTGCCGGTTGACGTGCCGCCGCTCAACTACGAATGGAGTCCGATTCAATGAAATTCATTCGCTATGGCGTGCTCAAGGCGTACGACCACCCGACCTGGAACACGGGCGAGAGCGACCACTTGCCGCCCTGCCGCTACGGGATGTACGCCTTTCCCTACGGATTTCGGGATTCGTTCTACCTCTTTAACCGTCCGGCGAGCGAGCCGGATTCCATTCTGCAGTACGTCCGGGACGAGCGGGGCGAGAAGCTGACGCTGCGCGCGACGGAAGCCTATCTGAAGCAGTATGACCTGGGCGATGGCGTAGTTCAATGCTATCGGCGCCAACGGGGCGAGCAGACGCCGCTGGGCAAGAATCCCGCCAAATGGCTGCGTGAACACGGCTATCCGACGATTTGCACCCACGCGGAAGGTCGTCCGTCCTATGTGTGTGTCATGAAGGACGCGGCCAATCCGCCGTACGTCCTTCCGAACGGGACGCTTTCGGAGGCGGTCACGTTTTTGCAGGACGCCGACGGCGACCGGATTGATGCCGAGGACTTCTTCCTTCGGGAATGGCGGCCCATCGACTTCGCCGAACGCTATCACGCATGGTGGATTCCGACGCGGATCGAGCAGATCAAAGGCGATGTCGGCTTTCGGTTTTATCACAAGGATGACCCTCGTCGCAAGAACTGGAGCATCAAGGATGATGTTCGCTTTGCGTTCATGCTTGCGCGTCTCGCGCGGCAGGGCATCGCGATCGGGCAGCTGTACGCCTGGCCGGTCTACGACGACGGGGACGAGAAGTTCCTGACGACCTACAAGAAGCCGCATGCGTTCGAGTACAACGGCAACCTGTGGCATCATTTGGACAAGTTCGTGCGTCCTGGGGATGTCCTCTCGCGTGTCCGCAACTGGGTCTGCACCTCGACGGCGGCGTTCGAGCGGACGATCCGCAAGGTCGAGCCGAAGCAGTTCCGTGTCCTTGCGCGGCTGAAGGGCGCGGCGCCCGTGCTGACGTCCGGCGGCCCCTACTGCATGCAGCCGACGTTCGACGTCGATTGCTGCACCGAGGTTTTCTTCGACGAAAAGGCCGTGAAGGCGATCACGTGAAGCGGCCCTCCGTCAGGCGTAGACGACCTTTGCGTAGGCCGAGCGCTGGACGCCGCGCGGATACGTGATAGCCGGACGGCCGAAGAGCATGGCGCAGAACGGCGTCGTCCGCCGGATGCCTGATGTCTTCTCGAGCAGTTCGGGAACGACCTTCTGCACCATCTGGAGGAATCCGCACCAGCAGGTGGCGAGGCCATGCGCGTTGGCCAGCATCTCGAAGTAGGTGCAGGCCGCCGCAAGGTCTTCGCGGGGCGTCGTCACGGCCTTGTCCGTCTCGTCGGACGTGATGATCAGCAGCCCCGGCGCGCCCCGGAAGAAGATGTCCGCCTTGCCTTGCCGCAGCTTGATCGCCGGAACCGCGAGCCAGCGCGGCAACAGCTTCGTGCCGTCGCGATGCTCCTCCACCGCGCGGATGAAGCGCTGGCGAAAGGCATCCGTCGATTGGCGCGTCGGGTGGCAGATGAACGTGAGCGCGCGCGCGTTGCAGCCGGTCGGCACGTTGCCGAGCAGGCGGAGGATGCGGTCGAGCGTTGCCGAATCGACATCGGCCTCCTGAAACCGCCGGACGGAGCGTCGGACCTGCAGCCAGTTCTCGACGGCTTTCGCCGACGGCAGCGACAGTCCCGCCGTCGCGACCGAATCGGCGGCGCGACAGCCGTCGAAGGTGATGGCGCCCTTCGGGCAGACGGCGAAGCAGTGCTGGCAGCGCATGCATCGCTTCTCGTCCTTGATGAACGGATAGCCATCCGCATCGGCCTTCAATGCGCCAAACGCGCAGTCGCGCACACACGCGCCGCAGCGGACGCAATTCGTCTTGTTGAGTTCAAACAGGCTCATGAATCACCTCGCTTTCTCCGTTTTCCCCAAGGCGCGGCAGTCGAATCCGCCGTGCCTCGTCCGCACATTATACCATTCCGCCGCCGCGCCGTGTCGCGGACGTCTGCGCCCGTCCATGCGTCGGGCCGTGTCCGTAGCGCGCGCGAAACAGGTTGCGGAGCGTGTCCGGGCCGCTGAAGCCGACTGCCTGTGCGATGCGGCCGAGAGGCCAGCCGGTGGTCTTGAGCAGCCGCTGGACTTCCGCCAGCCGCACGCCGAGGATGCGTTGCCCGATGGACTGTCCGGTCAGTTCGCGGAACCGGAGGTTCGCGAGCGAGCGCGAGACGTGCAGGTGCTCGATGACGTCGGCGGCTGAAATGCCGACGAGCGCGTGCGCCTCGATGTAGTCCTGCGCGTCCTTGACGAGCTTGGCGGCGGGCGCGAGGTGCGCGGTCGAGTCGCGCGACACGACTTGCGCGACGCCCGGCGGACGCGTCCAGCGGCGGGGCTTGCGTCCGTGCATGAGCGCGTCCAGCATGGCGGCGGCGCGATAGCCTGACTCGTTGAAGTCGGGCTCGATGCTGGAAAGCGACGGCCGCGCCGTGGCGCACGTGACCGTGTCGTTGTCGACGCCGAGCACGGCGATGTCGTGCGGCACGCGCAGGGCCAGCGTGCGGCAGGTCGCGAGAACCTGCTCGGCGATGATGTCGTTGGCGGCGAAGAGGGCCGCCGGATGCGGCAGCGCAAGGAGAAAGGCCGACAGCTCGTCGCGCCGCAGACGGTCGATCGTGTCGTCGCTTTCGCGCGGACAGAAGAATGCGCGGCAGCCGGGGTGGACGGCGGCGAATCCGGCGAGGCGGTCGTCCGACCAGCGGCTGCGGCGGGCGTCGTGCACGTAGGCGTAGACGGCGAACCGCCCGAGCGTGCGGAAATGCAGCCCCGCCTCGCGGCCGATGGCCTCGTTGTCGATGAACGCGCGCACGGTCTTCGGGCGTGCGCGCGGAATGGCGCGGTCGAGCGTCGAGGACATGACGGCGAGGGGCAGGTCGGCGCGGACGAGCAGGTCTTCGGCGTCCTGTCCGTAGGGGATGCTGACGATGGCGCCGTCCAGTCCGGCGTCGATTTCGCGCTGGACGACGCGGGCGGTGAAGTCGGCGCGCGTGCGGAGGATGATTTCCTCCCAGTCATGGCCTTCGCCTAGCCAACGGTAGATGCCGGACATGCGGCCGCGTCCGTCGGCACCGACGGTCGAGATGGCGAGGAGGACGCGCTTGGGACGTGTGGATGCTTCTGTCGTCATGCGGACAGTATAGCAAATTTTGGCGAAATCGTTCGCAAACTGATGGCGTAATCGTGCGCTCTTTGTCTTGTGTGCCTGAGGGGCGATATGTTATACTCCCGTGCATTGAAAGGTCACGAAAGGTTGAATGCATGAATCTGAAAGCGAAGATGTTCCTTGCCATCCTGTTGGCGTTGCCTGGCGTCGGCGCGTCGGCGGCGATTGATCCGATTGCCTTTGTCGAGGCGGCCCTGGCGCGCGGCGAGAAGGAGATTCGCGTGCCGAAGGGCCGTCATTTCGTCGACCTGCCGACGAACCGGACGGCTTTTCTCGCGCTGAAGGGCGTGACGGACGTGACGATCGACTTTCAGGGCGGCGAGTTGGTCGGCAAGGTGCGCTCCCGGATGCTGAATCTTTCGGCCTGCACGAACGTGACGATCCGCAACGTGACAATCGACTACGAGACGCTGCCGTTCACGCAGGCGGTCATTGAACGTGTCGACACCGAAGGGAACTGGGACGTGCGCGTCCTGCCGGGCTATCCGTGTCCGGACGATGCGGGCGGGCTGGAGCCCGGCAACGTCTGGCCGGTGCAGGCGTATGACCGTGAGACGCTGGAGCTCAAGACCCCGATGCGCTATCTGGACGGCCTTGCCGTCTCGAAGACGGGGGCGGACACGTATCGCATCATGGGCGGAACCGACCGGCGCGGCGAGGTCGGCGACATCGCCGTCTGGAGCGTGAAGGACGTCACGCGGCCCGTGGCCGGTGCGGCGACCTTGCGCTGTCGGGGACGCTCGCGCTGTCGGCGCAGAAGTTTCTCGACCGCGAGACGACGGCGATTGACGGCACGCTGGACTTGACGGGCGTGACGCGGCTCAAACTGACCGAGGCTGACGTCCTGACGGAGGCGGCACTG
The DNA here is from genome assembly GCA_934675625.1 of uncultured Kiritimatiellota bacterium. Taxonomy (GTDB): domain Bacteria; phylum Verrucomicrobiota; class Kiritimatiellia; order RFP12; family UBA1067; genus UBA1067. Next base: position 16,002 of record CAKURH010000041.1, on the reverse strand, counting down.
CGTCTGCGGCCCCTGTCGCTCGTGTCGGCAACGGCGATTCGCTACCCGTCGCCCGGCTTCGAGATTGTGGGCGTTCCCAAAGGCTGGTGCCTCGTCTGCACGCCGACGGCCCTTCGCCTCAAACGTGCGCGCGGGCTGGCGATCGTCATCCGCTGAACGGGAGCAACGCATGAGAAGCCTTGCCTGTGCGCTGGTTCTGACGTTCGCGGCGGTGCTGTCGGCGAGGGCCAAAGCCCCGCTGTTCGCGTTCCCGGACGGCGTTCTGCGCGTGACGGCGGAGGGTGTCCCGGCGCCGACGCGCATCCGCTACCTCTTCGACAGCGGTGCGTTCGGCGCGCTGGTCAATGGCATCGGCCTTCCCGCCGGCCCGTTCCTCCAAAGGGTCAGACGCGAGTGATGCAGTGCTCCTGTCGCACGGAAAATCGGTTTTCGCCTCCTTAAAAAAAGTGGATATGTCTTTTGTGTCAGAGGGGGGGATTTTATGGTATACTTTGGGGCATGGAAACGAATGATTGGACAACGAATACGAAAAAGGCGCGTCATCTGACGCGAAAGGCGCTTGGCTTGGCGGCGTTTTGCGCCGTGTGCGGCGGGGCGTCGGCGGACACTTCGCTCACCGTCGGCGCGTGGTCGGTGGACTTCGCGGCGGCGGAGGCGCGGCTGACGCTGGCCCACGCGGCGAGCGGCGCGCGCGTCGCGGGGCGGCTCGCGTTCACGGGGCCGGCGCAGGTGACGGGCGCGGGCGTGGCCGCCGACCCGTCGCAGACGGCGGCCTGGCGCGTCGCGGACGCGCGGGACGGCGCGAAGGGGCGGCTCGCGCTGGTCGATCCGGCGGACAACGTCCACGGCTACATCGCCTTCCAGGCGGACGGCGACCGCGTCTCGCTGCTCGTCTACCACCGAACGGCGTTCGCCTACGACGGCGAACTGCGCTTCGAGGCCGACCTGGCCTTTCGCGGCGACGCGATCCCCTGCCGGCTCGCGCCCAAGGCGCACGACCGCGTCCTGTCGGTGAAGAGCGGCGCGGCGGTTTCGCGCGACGACGACGCGCTCTTCTCGCCGGCGGCGGACGAGGCGCTGACGTTCTCGTCCGGGCGGCTGTCGGCGGCGGCGGACGGCGCGTGGCGGCTCGCCGCGACGCTGTCGATCGCCGACCCGACGCGCAACGCGCTGTCGTTCGCCGTCGTGCGAGACTACTACAAGAGCCGATGGGTGCCGTACTACCGTCCGCTCGACCGCGCGCGCGCGCCGCACGCGCCGACCGGATGGCTGAGCTGGAACACCTACTTCGACCAGGCCGGCTCGAAGGAGAACCTGGACGAGGCGCGGTTCGCCGCGAAGTGGTTCAGGCCGTTCGGCATGGAGATCTGGAACATCGAGTCGTGGCAGGACAACTCCGACCGGCTGCCGGTGTCGAAGTTCCACAACATGAACCTCGAAACCTACGCGAAGCAGTTCCCGGAGGGCATGAAGTGGCTCGCGGACGAGATCCGCAAGCTCGGCTTCAAGCCGGGGCTGTGGATGGCGCCCTACGGCACGGGCAACGAGGCGTTCTACCGGGCGCACCGCGACTGGTTCCTGCATGACGCGGAGGGGCATCCGATCCGCTCGTGGAATGGCAAGTTCACGCTCGACCCGACGGTGCCGGAGGCGCTCGACCACCTGACGCGGATCTTCGACACGGCCTCGCATGACTGGGGCTACGAGTTCTTCAAGATCGACGGCATGTCCGGGCGCGGGCCGGGCTACTGCGCCCACCTGTACGAGCGCCCCGACGTCCGCGCGCGCTTCCGCGACCCGAACTGTCCGAACCCGTTTGAGCGCACGGTTGCGGCGTTCCGCAAGGGCATCGGCGACGACCGCCTCTTTCTCGCGTGCCAGGGCCACTTCACGGGGGCGGAGGCGGCCTACGCCGACGCGAGCCGCACGGGCGCCGACATCGTGCATCCGAACGAGCCGGTGAAGTGGGCGAACATCCTCCTCCAGGCCCGGTGCACGGTGAACCAGATCTTCGCGCACGGCATCGTCTTCTGGAGCGACCCCGACTGCATGCTCGTGAGCCAGGGGGCGCTGGCGCGCGAACAGGCGCAGGTCGAGGCGACGGTCGTCGCGCTGCCCGGCCAGCAGACGTTCGCCGGCGACAAGCTGGCCGAACTCGCGCCCGACCGTGTGCGCCTCATCCAGCAGGCGCTGCCGGTCTGCGACACGCGCCCGGCGAAGCTCTATCCGCAGTTCGGACATCTCCCCGTCTGGGATCTCCACGTGGCGCGTCCGTTCGGCGACTGGCACGTCGTCGCGCTCTTCAACTGGGGCGACGCCGAGGCGCGCGTGGGCGTGGACTGGGACGAGCTGGGCGAACCGGCGGCGCGCCGCTTCATCGGCTGGGAGTTCTGGGGCGGCGCGTTCCTCGGCGTGCAGACGGGGCGGCTGGAGCTGTCCGTGCCCGCGCGCAGCGTGCGGCTCGTCTCGCTGCGTCCCGACCGGGGGCGGCCGCAGGTCCTCACGACCGACCGGCACCTCACGCAGGGCGGCGTCGAGCTGAAGGACGAACAGTGGTCGGGCCGGACGCTGACGGCGACCGTCAGCACGGTCGGCGGCTTCCCGCTGACGCTGCGCGTCGCCGTGCCGGCGGGCTTCACCGTGCGCAAGGTCTCGGCGGACGGCGCGTCGGTCACGTCGGCCCTTGAGGCGGACGGACGCGTGCTCGCCGTCACGCTCGTCGGCGACGTCTCAGCGGACGTCCCGGTCACGGTCGAATTCTAAGCGGGAGGCAGGGGATCATGAACAGGTCGCTTTTCTACATTGTTGTCGTCGCCGCGCTTGGCGGCTTCCTCTTCGGTTTCGACTCCGGCGTCATCTCCGGCGCGGAGAAGGCGATTCAGGACGAGTTCGCGCTCACGCCGTTCTGGCACGGGCTCATCATTTCGGGTGCGCTGATCGGCACGGTCATCGGCGTCTTCACGGCGGGGCGTCCGTCCGACCGCTGGGGACGCAAGCCGACGCTGTGGCTGATGGGGACTCTCTTCCTCATTTCGGCCGTCGGGTGCGCGTTCACGCCGTTCGACCGGACGTGGGGCCCGCATCTCCTCGGCTGGTTCCGCTTCATCGGCGGCCTCGCGATCGGCGGTGTCTCCGTCGTCGTGCCGCTCTACCTCGTCGAGGTCTCGCCGGGGAAGTATCGCGGACGGCTGGTGGCGATGAACCAGTTCAACATCGTCTTCGGCATCCTGATCTCGTACGTCTCGAACTATCTGATCGCGCGCTTCCTGCCGGACGTCGACCCGAAGATCGTCTGGCGCGTGATGCTCGGCGCCGAGTGCCTGCCGATCTTCCTGTTCATGGGGCTTCTGGGCACGATTCCCGAATCGCCGCGCTGGCTCGTGCGCGCGGGACAGGCCGAGGCGGCGCGGGGCGTGCTGGAGCGCATCGGCTATCCGGAGGTGACGCGGACGCTGGGCGAGATCCGGGCGTCGCTCGCGGCGGCGGTCGGCGGCGGCGACGTGCCGCTCTTCCAGCGGCGCTACCTCAAGCCGATCCTGCTCGCGTTCCTGATCGCGTTCTTCAACCAGGTGTCGGGCATCAACGCGATCAACTATTACGCGCCGCGCATCTTCCAGCTGATCTTCGGCGAGGGGTCGGCGAACGCCGCGCTCGTCGGGACGATCGGCGTCGGCTGCGTGAACCTGACGTTCACGATGCTGGCGTTCCTCGTGATCGACCGCTTCGGACGGCGCGCGATGATCGTCGGCGGCTCGGCGCTCATGATCTTGATGCACGCGCTCGTCGCGTGGCAGCTCGCCCGGCCGCAGCCGAACGCGGCGATCGCCGTCGCGGGCATCCTCGGCTTCATCGCGTTCTTCGCGGTGTCGTCCGGCGCGGTCATCTGGGTCTACATTTCGGAAGTCTTCCCGAACGTCGTCCGCGCGAAGGGACAGGCCCTCGGCTGCTTCACGCACTGGTTCATGTGCACCGTCATCTCCTGGGCGTTCCCCGTCGTGGCGGAGCGCGCGGGGACGTGGGCATTCGCGTTCTTCGCCTTCATGATGGCGCTCCAGCTCGTCTGGGCGCTCTTCTTCATGCCCGAGACGAAGGGCGGCTCGATCGAGGACATCGAGCGGCGGCTGGGAATCGGGAAATAATCGAATCGTCGAATAATCGAATTGCACTATGACAGACAGAATCAAATCACTGCTGGATCGCACCTTTGACAAGGAGCAGGCGAAGTTCCGCCGCGACGTCGACTGGAAACCGCTGCTCGACCGGTTCATCGCCGAGCGGATCGACGACGAGACGCGCGCGCGGATGGGGCTGGAGGCGATGCTCGCCGCCGAGACGCCCGCGTTCATGGACGGCGAGCGACTGCACTTCCTGCGGACGGTGCGGCAGATTCCCGACCTCCATTCCGACGCCGAAATGGACGCCCGCCGCGCGGCGGGCACGGCCTTCGGCGAGAAGGGCGTCGTCTTTAACCTGACGGCCGACTTCGCGCCGACGATTCGCGCCGGTCTCGACGCGCGTCTCGCCGAGCTGGCGGCGCGCCTGTCGCGTGCCCGCGCCGAGAAGGATGACGACGGCATCAGCTTCCTCGAAAACGCGATCCGCTCCGTCCAGGCGGTTCTCGGTCTCGTCGACCGCTACATCCAGGCCCTCAGCGCGCAACCCTCGACTGCCAACGACCAACTTCTCTCCGCCGTTCACACGGGCGCGAAGACGTTCTCGGAGGCGCTGCAGGTGCTGCGCGTCCTTCACTACGCGCTCTGGTGCGAGGGTGAGTATCACTGCGGACTCGGACGCATCGACCAGTATCTCTACCCCTATTATGACGCCGACATCCGGGCGGGGCGGCTCACGGACGACGCGGCGCTCGCGTGGCTGGAGGAGTTCTTCATCGCCTGCAACCGCGACAGCGACCTCTACATCGGCGTCCAGCAGGGCGACAACGGGCAGTCCGTCATGCTCGGCGGCGTGACGCGCGACGGGAAGCCCGCGTTCAACGCGCTCTCGCGCCTCTGCCTGAAGGCGTGCGGCGAGCTGAAGCTCGTCGACCCGAAGATCAACCTGCGCGTCGACAGGACGACGCCGCTCGACGTCTACAAGGCCGGCACGGAGCTGACGGCGAAGGGGCTGGGCTTCCCGCAGTACGCGAACGACGACGTCGTCATTCCCGCGCTCGTGCGGTGGGGCTACGACCTCGAAGACGCGCGCGACTACTCCGTCGCCGCCTGCTGGGAGTTCCTGATTCCCGGCTGCGGACTGGACATCAACAACATTGACGCCGTGTCGTTCGTCGGCTGTCTGGACGCGGCGCTGCGGGCGGCTTCGGACGCGGCGACCTACGAGACCGTCGAGCGCGCGTTCTTCGACGAGATCCAACGTCGGGCGGATGCGCTCGTCGTGAAGTATCGCCACGTCGAGATTCTGCCGGGGCCTTTTGTCTCGGTTCTCTCCACGGGTTGCATCGACCGGGCGCGCGACATCTGCCGAGGCGCGAAGTACAACAACTTCGGCATCCACGGCACGGGCATTGCCGTCGCCGTCGATTCGCTCGCCTCCGTGCGGGATCTCGTCTTCGAGCGGAAGCTCGTGACGCTGCCGGAACTCGTGCGCCTCCTCGACACCGACTTCGCCGGGCGGCCCGACATCCTCGCGGCGGCGAAGGCCGCGCCGAAGATGGGAAATGCCGATCCGCGCGTCGACGCGATCGCGCAGCGGCTCGTCGACTTCTGGGGGCACGCCTTCGACGGCAAGCGGAACGACCGAGGCGGAATCTTCCGTCCGGGCACGGGCTCGGCGATGTACTACATCTGGCACGCGCGCGAAGTTCCCGCAAGCGCCGACGGACGCCTGAAAGGGCAGCCGCTCTCGGCCAACTACGCGCCGTCGCTCGACGCGCCGGTCAAGGGGCCGATCTCGGTCGTCCGCTCGTTCACGGCGCCGGATCTCGTGCCGGTCTGCAACGGCGGGCCGCTCACGATCGAGATCCACGATTCGGCGTTCGCGTTCCCGGACGGCGTTGCCAAGGTCGCGCAGCTCGTGAAGTTCTTCGTCGATCGCGGCGGACACCAGATGCAGATCAACACGATCAACCGCGAGACGCTGCTGGATGCGCAGGCGCATCCCGAACGGCATCGCCACCTGATCGTGCGCGTGTGGGGCTGGTCGGGCTATTTCGTCGAGCTTGACCGCGAGTATCAGGACCAGATCATCCGCCGCGTCGAGCTGGCCGTCGCATGACCGGGCGCGTCTTCGAGATCCGCGAGTTCACCTTGCAGGACGGGCCGGGCATCCGCACGACCGTCTTCTTCAAGGGCTGTCCCCTGCGGTGCGCGTGGTGCCACAACCCGGAGGGACAGGCGTTCGCGAAGGAGACGATGCGACGCCGCGACGGCACGTCGGTCGTCTGCGGAGAGGACTGGACGCCTGACGCACTTGCGGCGGAGCTGCTGAAGAATGCCGACATTCTGGCGCAGTCCGGCGGCGGCGTCACGTTCTCCGGCGGCGAGCCGCTTGCGCAGGCGGACTTCCTGCTCGCGCTGATCGACGCGCTGCGGGCGCAGCCGACGGCGGCGGGCGTCGGGCTCGCGGTGGAGACGAGCGGTTGCTGTCCGCCCGAAACGTATCGCCGCGTCGTCGCGCGGCTCGACTTCGTCTATCAGGATCTGAAGCTGCACGAGGCGGCGGCTTTCGCGAAATGGTGCGGCGGCGATCTTGCCGTCGTGCGGGAGAATGTCGCGTGGCTCAAGACGTCGGGCGTGCGGCACGTCTTCCGGGTGCCGTGCATTCCGGGCGTGAACGACACGGCGACCGACCGCGCGGCGTTTCGCGCGTGGGCGGGCGACTCGCCGATCGAGTTCCTGCCCTACAACCCGGCCGCCGGCGCGAAGTATCCGCTGCTCGGCCGCCGCTACGCCCTGTGACGTCAACATAAAAGGGCAAAAAAGTTGATATGTCATTTGTGTCTGAGCCCATGGTTTTATGATATAATGCAAACATCTTAACAGTGAAGTCTCGGTAAAGGAAAAAAATTGATATGAAAACAACAGACAAGTGCATTCGGACGAAATCGTTCAATGGGCGTTTGCTTTGCAGGGCCCATGTGTTTGCATTTGCGTTGCTGGGGGCTTCAGCCCTGTTGGGATCTCCATCCCTCTTAGGGGGGGGGGGGGGCACCCCGACGGATCTCGGTTGAAACGGACAAGACACAGGTCGAACTGACGTATCGGGACGGCGCTTGGCGGGCAGAGGGCATCTGCGTTGCCTTGGTGTCGAGAGATGATGGCGCGACGACTGTTGAGATCCAGTCGCCGCGACAATCGCTGCGCTTTGTCCGCCTCGTTTGGCCGTTTGCCGTCGAGCCGGGTGCGCGCGTCTACAAGGACGCCTGGGAGCGGCTCTACGGCGGTCTCGGTGGCTGGTTCCCGTCGGAGGCGTGCGGCGCGCTGCCGTGGTTCTTCCTCGTCTCGGCGGGCGACCGCACGGACGGCGTCGGCGTGCGCGTGCAGCCAAACGCCTTCGCCGCGTGGAAGCTGACGGAGAAGACTTGCGAACTTCTGCTGGACGTGCGCGCGGGGTCGCGTCCGCTCCGGCTGGGCGCGCGAACGCTCGCCGCCGTTGAGATCGTGACGCGGAAGGGGATGCCCGGCGAATCGGCCTTTGCGGCGGCGCGGGCCTTTGCGCGCGTAATGTGTCCGTCGCCGCGCCTGCCGCGCGAGCCAGTCTACGGCTTCAACGACTGGTACTGCAACTACGGGCAGGGCACGGCGGAGGCGTTCCTGTCCAACGCGCGCGCAATCGCGGCCTTGGTCGAAGGGGAGGCGACGCGCCCCTTCATCGTGGCCGACGACGGCTGGCAGCTGCACGAGTACAAGGGCGACGAGGTGCCGGCGGCCGGGCCGTGGTCGGCGGCGACGCCGCGCTGGGGGCTGTCGATGCCGGACTGGGCGGCGCGCGTGCGGGCGCTCGGCGGCAAGCCCGGCCTCTGGTACCGGCCCTTCATGCCGTGGACGAAGATGCCGGACGAGTGGAAGATTCCGGGCGTCATGAACCCGGAATGGAAGCGGCACGCGCGCATCGACCCGACCGTGCCGTCGTTCGTCGCGCAGGTACGCTCGGACATGGCGCGCTTCCGCGCGTGGGGCATGCGCCTCGTCAAGGTCGATTTCCTGACCTACGACTGGTGCGGCGAATACGGCCTGAAGATGGACGACCGCGTCGTCATGAACGAGGACTGCCGTTGGCGGGACGACACGCGGACGTCGGCGGAGGTCATCGGCGGCCTGCACCGGGCGATCCGCGAAGGGGCCGGGGACGACATGTTGATCATCGGGTGCAACGCACTCAACCACCTCGTCCCCGGACTCTTCGAGATCCAGCGCACCGGCGACGACACGAGCGGGAAGGACTGGGCGCGGACGCGCCGGATGGGGCCGGCGGCCCTCGGCATGCGCGCGTTCATGGATCGCGTCTTCTACGTCGTCGACGCGGACTGTGCGGGACTGGCGGAAGCCGGGGCGATTCCGTGGGAGAAGAACCGTCAGTGGGTCGACCTCCTGGGGCGCAGTGGCACGGCGGTCTTCGTCTCGTGGCCGGCGCGGTTTCTGGACGCACAGACGCGCCCGGCACTGGAGGCGGCCCTGCGGCGCGCAGCCCGTCCGCGTCCGACGCTGGAGCCGCTGGACTGGACGACCCGCTTCCAGCCGACACGTTGGTGCGACGGCACCACCACGTTTAGCTATACATGGTAAGACATTTGGAATCTTGCAGATACACGAAAACATGACAACCCCCCAAAACCAAAACATAAAAGAAAGAGATCCTGCTATGAAAGAACATCGAAAAGAAACGTCTCTGATGTTGGCCCTGTGCGGTACGCTGGCACTGCATGCGACAACGTTTTCCCTGGAGCCTGCGGAGGCATCACGACCGTTGGTTGTCGATGTCCAGGGTGCGACGACCTTGTCGGCATGGCTTGCGGCGGAAGGAAAGTCACTTTCGGAGCATGATGCGTTGATCAAGCGCGGTCCGGGAACCTTGACGAGCGACGGCTCGATTGCGACATTTGACGGAGAGATCGTCATTGAAGAAGGTCGCCTTGTGGCGACGACAGGTGGCGCCTTGGGTTCGTCGGTTGGCGCGACTTTTGTGCAGGATGGCGCAACGCTGGAGATCTCGACCGCAGACGGATGCCCAGATTTCACGACGGAGACGATGGTCGTTTCCGGCGACGGTGACTCGGCGAAAGCCGGAGCCATCGTCGTCAGCGGCGGATACTACGCAGACAAGGCGTTTGGCCCAATTCAGCTGGCTCAACCCGCCACTGTCGGCCTACAGGAGAAATCGGATCGAATTCTCCAGTCGATAGCCTTGAACGGCCATGACTTGACGATTGCAGGATGTGCGGCCGGCGGTGATGTCGTCACGGTGAATGGCGTGGTTTCGGGACCGGGACGATTGATCCGGCAGGGCGGATTCCTCGGATGTGACGGTGCGAGCCTTTCGGCGGGCGAAACGGCTGGCTCGATCCTCATTCGGACAGGCTCGGGTTGGGCGACAGGCACACGCTGGCTCTATACAAGGGAAAGGGCGTGGCCCATTGTCTTTGAAGCCGACACGATGCTTTATCATCGGGATGGGCACAGCCCGGTCTATGAGGATCATTACTGGGATGGTGACGTGATGTTGCTCGGAAATGTCGAAGTCTGGCGATATGAAGGTGATTGCCAATACGCTTTTCGCGGCAAAGTCTCTGGGGTGGGCGGCTTTACGGTCGGCGCAGGATGCCGACTCGTGTTGACGAACGCGGCGAACGACTTTACGGGGGGCCTCGGCGTCCAGGCTGACGCCTTGGGCGTCAAGATGACGTGCGCAGGAGCGTTGCCGAACACGGCGTCCGGACTGACGCTCAAGGGTGGCGCGGTTGAGTTGACGAGTTGCGAGACGTATTCGCTGCCGCCCTTGACGGTTGACAGCGAGGCAGGAACAGTGTGCGTGTCGGGCTTTGTCGTTGACGAAAAGCCCTATTCGTTCGCGACATGGGACTACACGAAAGGCTTTTGGGCGAATTCCGTCATCAAGCGCGGTGCTGGCGAATTGATGTATGACACGCCGATTGGCGCGGAGGTTCTGGATGTCCAAGATGGTTCGGTGCGTTTGGGGCCGGCACGGGAGGCGCTTGTCGCCTTGACCCGTCAGCCGGGACTTTGGGAAGGTGATTTCCCCGCCCAATCAGGCAACAAGGTGGGGGCTCGGGATGAATATCCAAGTGACATGTCCACCGTTCGGACGAATGCCTTGGCCGGATCGGTCTCGGGCGATTACAGGTTCAATGAAAACTCGACGCTTGTTTATAAGGGCTATCTTTGGAATCGCGCGGAAACGAACGTCGTCTGGAGCTGGGGGATTGGCGTGCAAAACTGCGGTGCGCTGTACATTGATGATGAGAAAATCATCGAGACGGGGTGGAATGAGGTCAACTGGGCGAATGTGACGCTCACGCCAGGGTGCCATGCGTTTGAGTATCGGCAGTGGTCCCTTTCGGGGTGGATGACGGGGCATCGCGATGGAGAAACGACGGAAAACGGGCTCGTCGTGGATACTCTCGGACGGGGAAGTCTGGATTTGGCCGACTACCAGATTCTGACGGATCCAGGTGACGGCTCGGTCTTTACGCGAACAACGGACGATACCTGTCGGTTTGAACCTGTTGCACCGGCTTTCGGCAAGGTGAAGTTTGCGAAAGGAACAACTTTCGACCTTGGCGGCTATGCAAGTTATGCGTTTGCGGACATTGAGGGCCTCCCGCTGCTGACGGGCGGAGATGTCCGCGTGTCCGGGACGTGGACAGTCCCTGTTGACCAGGCGATCGGTGGGGAAACCATGAGAGCGTCGGGCAAGGTCGTGTTTGCGGCCGGGGCCTCGCTTCTTGTCGATGACACGAGGTCGCGCACGTCACGGGAGCTTCCGGTCTTGACCGCTGATTCGATCATTTTGCCGGACGGTGGATTGCCGATTTCGTCCGTACGCGGTAAGAGATACTGTCTCGGTCTCTCTGCGGACGGACGCACGCTGTTCATTCGCAGAGACACGGGCTTTGTCTTGACGATTCGCTGAGACGGGAAAGGAAACGCCATGCTGGGAGTTGTTCTAGCCGCGCTGACGGCGGCACAGGGCCTTCAGCCGGGGGCTGTGGCAGCCTATCGGACGGAAGGTGCGGCCTATTACACGACGGTCGGGACGGTGAATCCGAACGAAGGAGCGATTGAGGTCGTCATCCGTCCTTGTGTCGACCTGAACGAGAAAGGTGAAGGCTGGCCGTTTGCGGTTCGCGTCTTTGCGAAAGAAAAGGGGCCTCGCAAGGAGGTGCTGGGAATTTACCAGCCGACTTGGAACGATCCGAAGATGAAGCCGGCTGTCTTTGGCCGCGCGATGACGGACACGAACGAGCCGACGGCCATCGAATGGGAGCCGCCTGTCCGGGCGGGCGAGACGGCGGTCTATGCCTTGACTTGGAAGAGCGGAGATCGTGTGTGCCTTTACCGGAATGGCCGGCTGGTTGGGGAGGCGGCTCAGCCGGGGCCTTTGGCGCCCGTGTCGCCGTACTTGATCCTCTACGATGCGCGCCCGCTTTTCGCGTCGCGTCTGCGCGTCAGCACGCGGGCTCTTCCGGCTGACGAACTGCAGGCCGATCCGGCGCGGCCCTTCACGCGCGGGCTGTCGACTTCGCTGCTCGTGAACGACCTTGACGAGCCCCGGTATTTCGTCACGTCCGCCTTGGAACGCCGGCGTCTCGTGCCGTTCGACCGCCTGTCCGATCGCGTATTCCGTGAAGGGGACGACGTTACGCTGAAGTTTGTCGAGTACGATCCGGCGCGCGGCGTCGCCGGCCGGGTCGTGAGCAGGCGCGTCGGACGCCTCCCTGCGGGCTTGCACGATCAGCGTTGGCGCGAAGGCTCGTTCAAGGTATCTGTCTTGCCGAAGGCCGAATTGACCGGTGGCGCCTTGCGCGACTATCTGGGCGTGTCCTTTCTGCGAGATGCCGAGCTTGTCGCGAAGACGGGCGTTCGCTGGGAGCGTCTCTGGAATTTTCACGAGCTGCTGTGGTTTCAAGTCGAGCCGCAGTCGGGCGAATTTGACTTTCGCGAGGCAGACCGCACGATTCAGGCTGCTGTCGATCGCGGGATCGGATTGTTGGCGACGCTTGGCTGCCCACCGCCTTGGGCGGGCGTTCGGCCCGACGTGACGGGGCCGAACGGAAAGCTATTCGAGGACAATCCGAATTGCTGTGTGCCGCGAAGCCTCGACGAATGGCGTCGTTACGTGAGGACGTGTGCGAGTCGCTACCGCGGCAAGATCCGCCATTGGGAGATTTGGAACGAGGTGGACTGGATGCCGCCGGGCCGCGCGGCCAGCTTCAATGGCACGGTCTCGGACTACTTCAACCTGCTGAAGGCGGCGAGTGAGGAGATTCGCGCGGTGGACCCTTCAAACAAGGTGGTTGTCTCAGGGTTCGGAACCGGTGTCGCGGCGACGGAGAAGGTCTCGGAAAGGCTTTGCGAGATGGGGGCGACCGACCTCGTCGACATCTGGAACATGCATGCCTACAAGATTCGCGAGAAGGCTGCCGAATACCGCGATGTGCCGCGTCGCTTCAATCCGGGCCTTCCGGTTTGGCAGACGGAGTTCATGTGGCATGTCATCTCGGACAAGGATCGCCAGGCCTACCTGGGGGATGCCATCCACAACTGGTATCTGGAGGAGGGGTACGAGAAGTTCTTTGATTTCGGCGTCGAATACCTGCTGGACGAGCATACGAACTCGCTGGAGCCGCCAATGCAGGCCTTGGCCGTCCAGCAGACCTACTTTGAGGGCTGTTCGGAATTTCTCGGACGGATTGCCGCGCTGCCGCCCGTGGACTTTGACGTGGCCCATGCGTTTCGGCGAACGGACGGGTCTTGCCTGTCGATGCTGGGGTCGTCCATGGGGAGATATGCCGTGCGACTCGCTTCAGAACCGCAGGATGTTCGCGACACCTACGGGGCCAAGGTCGAGGTGGACGGAAAGACGCTGGAACTGAACGGAAAGATCCTGTTTGTCGTCACAAAGAAGCCTTTGGACATCAGCGGCTTTGAGATCAGGAACGCGAACCAGCTCGTCCGAAATGGCGGGTTTGAAGATCTGGCCGGAGATGACCTGGACGGCATCGACAAGTGCCAAGCCCAAGGGTGGGAGCCGCGTTTTGACCGTTGCCGGACGGGGTTTGTCGGCATTTCGACAAATGCGTTGACGGGGCGTTTCTCGTTGCGCATGCGCCCGGCCAAGGAAGGACTTCGCGAGCTTTACGCGCTCTCCCCGATTCGGATTCCGGCGGCGGGCTGGTATCGGCTGACGGCCAAGGCAAAGATCGTGAACGGATCGCCGACGCCCTATGTCCAGCTGTTTCAGATGAAGCCCGAAGGTTGGCTGCGCGGCAGGGAGAAGCCGGGTGTCTCGTGTGGTGAAACAGTTGATTTGCACATGAACGTCGAAGTCCCCGAAGCGTTTGCGGAGCCGGTGGCGGTCATTGTCGGTGTGCGCGGTCTTGGAGAAGTCCTCTTTGACGACGTGCGCTTCGAGCGTTTCGAGAAGCCCGCGCTTGACGAAGACGACGCCGTGCTGCCGCCTCTTGCGGGGCATGGCGGACGGCTTGTGCGAGCAGCCGATGAAATCGTCGATCTGGACGCGGCACGACCGTTGGGCGTGGGCATCCGTTACTGGCGGGGCATACCCTTTCGGCTCACGGGCGGTTGGCTGACGGCGGCCGGACGGAATTGGCAGAATGCCGAAGCCTGCGCAACGCTTCCGCTTGGCGGTGTGTGCGCATCGGAGATTCACACGCTGGGCGCCGTCATGTACCAGCCGGAGCGGGCCGAAACGCCAGCAACGCTTGAACTCGTCTATACGGATGCCACGGCTGTCGGGCTCCCGGTTAGGGCTGGCCGGGACATTTGCGACTGGTTCCTGGTCGGGCATCCAGAAGCGAAGCCGGTCGTGCGCTGGGAAGCGCCTGGATCGGGCTTGGACTATGGCCTTTTCCTGGGGACTTTCCGCAATCCGCATCCGGAGAAGCCGTTGGCAGCGCTTCGTTTGCGGGCGCAAACGTCTGGCGTTGTCGCCTTGAAAGCCGTCGCGTTGCGAAAGTCCGTCAGACAGGACACGGCGGGTGGCTTTTGCGTCATCATGCGGTATGATGACAATCATGCGGCTGCCGAGTGGCGGGCTGTGGCGAAGCAATTTGACGACCGAGGGCTGAAGATGGCATTGGCGATCATTCCGGCGGAAATCCGGGACGAGCGCCAATGGCAGACTTTGCGAGAAATTGCCGGAGCTGGACATGAGCTGATGGATCACACGGCTCAGCATGGCCTTTTTCGGATGCAGTTCCTTGACCGCGCGCAGTATGACAAGGCCAAGGCGCGGGGCTATCCGTTTGTGAAGGACTGGGACGATGGCGGCCTTCGCCTGTATTTCATGGGAGACGTTGATGTGGATCATCCGGAGAACTTTCAGTTTACGGCTTCCGTTCACGGCGTGGACAATGCGTGCGTTCTGACGGATGTCGATCCGTCGATGGCCGGGCGGCTGCCTGTCTCGCGCAAATTCTACGAGCCGAAGTCGGGCCGCATCTATGCGATTGGCAGTGCGGGAAGTCCGTGCATCGTGCGAGACTTCTGGTGTCGCGGCATTCAGGCGGATCCCGGCCTTGAAAAGACCGAATTCGTGGGCTTGTCCGACAAGGCGTTTTCGTTCCCGGATGAGATGGTGCGGCTGCAGGCGGACTATTCGAGGAAGCTGTTCAGGGAACATGGGCTGCCGCCGCCGCGTGCGTGGTGTCAGCCGGGCGGGTGGGAACCGTTCCTGCCGACGGAGAAGGTCGCGGCGGCTTATGGCCGCGCGGAATTGCCGTCGATGGACTATTTGGACTTGAGCGATGATCTCGAGCGTTTTAAGGAGCGGGTTCGCGAAGGGCGTCGCGACGACAGGCCCGTGCAGTTCCTGTGCCATCTGTCGGGAGGGCGCGTTGGCGGCTGGACACGGTGGCTTCAGCTCAACGGCGAATTTCTCGACTGGCTGAAGCGCGAGCGGATTCCTGTGAGGACACCGTCCTCATGGACACGACAGTGCCCCCAGAAGTAGGGTGGGCGCAAGGCGGGCGCAGATTATTCGCGAAGTCTAAAGGTATGAGCGCTAGTTTTCGCGTCCGAACGAATCGATGGTGAAGGTCTTGCCGATTTGCCGTGCACCCTTGACAAGAAGCCCCTCTGGGAGATGGCTCTTCTTCCCGTTGAGAAGCGTATCGTAAAACTTGCGTCTAAATGTCATGCTTGTGCCCCAGAAACTTGTAGAAGTTTATCATAAATTCACTACTCGGCCGCCGCTACGCCCTGTGACGTCGAAAGCGGGGGCTTTTGCGTCCCCGTCTTCGGCGGAATCGCGGGCGCAAGCGCGGCGGATTATGCTATAATTCAACGATGAGCGAATTCCTCAAAGCCTGTGCCGTCGCGGCGTCCGCCTTGCTGTGGACGGCCGCCGCCGTCGCGTGGGTGGCGCGGCACGGGGCTTTCGCGTCCGTGCGGCGGGACTGGAGGGGCTGTCCCCGTGTGCGCAAGGGACTGGCGGGGGTCGCTCTGGCGGCGACCGTCGCGTGGGCGGGCGTGAAGCCGAGCGGAGAGGAAACTGCGGATTCACACGGATTTGCATGGATTGAGGGGGCGGTGCGACGCGGCGCGGAGCGCATTCGACGAAGCCCTTGGCGACCTCGACCCGCTCGCGTGTCCGTCCGGCTCGACGAACACGGTCTGGGAGCATCTCGTCTATACGGGGACGACGAACGGGGCGTTCGCGCATCCGCAGTCGACGGAGCGGACGGCGGTGCTGCGCGTCACCGTCACCGGCGCGGGGCGCGGCGAGCTCCTCGTCGGCAGCCGCGCCGTCCCGCTCGTGGGAGAAAGGTCTGCGACGCTGAAC
>CAKURH010000040.1 GCA_934675625.1 uncultured Kiritimatiellota bacterium | reverse complement strand
GCGATCCCTGGTCGAGTTCGTCGCGTCGCGCCTTCGCGCTTGCGGGCCGTCCTCGGCCTCGCTGCCGTTCGCCGTGCATCCGCTCCCGCCGCCCGCATCCGCGAATCCCCGTGCGTGGCTTCGTCGCCGCGGAGCCGGCTCCTCGCCCCGCGCGTCCTTCGCGGCGCGTGCGCCGAACCGCGTCCGCCCGTCTCTCTTCGCTCGGCGCTCGGTCGTCCCGCCCGCTCCTCACGCAACGTTCTGTTCTGCGCGGCCTGTCCCTCGTCCCTGAAACCATGATTCCCCGTCTCTTGACCCCTTTTGACGGACGCAGATTCTCGCGAAGCGGCGGCGCAAGCCGCCCTTGGCCCGGAGGAGCCGACAGTCGCGCGAGAGGAGCGAAGGGATCGCCTGTCGCCTTCGTGTTCTCGCTTGCGGACGCGCATTCTGCCGAGGGGAATGGCTTGTCACGTTCGATTGACTGACGTGTGGCGACAGGTGCGACTCCCGGAGCGACGGTTCGGGCGAGCTGTCGGGCCGACGGGCCAATGATGCGGACGACTGTCGCGCAGACTGTCGGCGTTCGCAATCCACGAACTCATTATGGGTGTCCGCGCGATTTGGTATAATACGACATTCTATGGCAAAGGACTACGGAGATACCAGCATCAAGACGCTCGATCCGGTGACGCACATCCGCATGCGTCCCGGCATGTACGTCGGCGAGCCCGGCACGGGCGCGATGTACCACGACTGCATCTACATCCTGATGAAGGAGGTGATCGACAACTCGATCGACGAGTTCGTCATGGGGTGCGGCAAGCGGATCGACGTGACGGTCAACTACGACACGGGCGAGGTCTCGGTGCGCGACTACGGGCGCGGCATCCCGCTCGGCAAGGTCGTCGACTGCGTCTCGCAGATGAACACGGGCGGCAAGTTCGACTCCGACAGCTTCCAGTTCTCCGCCGGCATGAACGGCGTCGGCACGAAGGCCGTGAACGCGCTCTCGGAGTTCTTCGAGGTACGCTCCTTCCGCGAGGGCGAGTTCTCCGAGGCCTACTTCGAGGAGGGGCGGCTCAAGTCCAAGCGGCGCGGCAAGCAGAAGACGGCGGAGCGCGACGGCACGTTCATCCGCTACAAGCCCGACGTGAAGGTGCTGAAGCACTTCAAGGTGCGCGAGGAGCACGTCCTGCGGCGCATGAAGATGTACTGCTACGTGAACGCGGGGCTCACGATCGTCCTGAACGGCCAGTCGATCTGCTCCGAGCGCGGGCTCGCCGACCTCGTGTCGGACGAGGTCCAGTTCGAGAAGCTCTACACGCCGTTCCACGTGAAGACGAAGAACCTGGAGATCATCTTCACGCACACCAACCGCTTCGGCGAGGAGTACCACTCGTTCGTGAACGGCCAGTACACGACGGACGGCGGCACGCACCTCACGGCGTTCAAGGAGGCGCTGACGAAGGCGCTCAACGACTACGACGCGAAGAAGAAGTTCGACGGCGACGACATCCGCGACGGGCTCCTCGGAGCCGTCTCGATCCGCATCATGAACCCGGTCTTCGAGGGCCAGACGAAGATCAAGTTCGTGATGAACGACATCCGCGCCGAGCTCGTCGCCGAGATGAAGAAGGCGATCGAGGCCGAGCTGCACCGCGCGCCGGCCGAGACGGAGAAGCTGATCGCGAAGATCGAGGAGACGGGGAAGATCCGCTCGCAGCTCGTCACGATCAAGAAGAAGGCGCGCGAGCACGCGCAGGCCGTCTCGGTGCGCGTGCCGCAGCTGAAGGACTGCAAGCACCACCTGCGGCTCGACAAGGTGGACAAGAAGACGGGCCAGCCGGAGGGCGCCGACACGATGATCTTCCTCACGGAGGGGCAGTCCGCCGGCGGCACGCTCGGCAACGCGCGCGACGCGCTGAACCAGGCCGTCTTCTTCCTGCGCGGCAAGCCGCTCAACACCTTCGGCGTCGGCAAGAACGTCCTCTACGAGAACGTGGAGTTCTTCAACCTCATCAAGACGCTCGACATCGAGGACACGCTCGACCACCTGCGCTACGGCAAGATCATCTTCGCGACCGACGCCGACGTGGACGGCCTGCACATCCGCATGCTGCTGACGACGTTCTTCATGCGCTTCTACCGCCAGCTCGTGACGGACGGGCGCGTGTTCATCCTGGAGACGCCGCTCTTCCGCGTGCGCAACAAGAAGGAGCAGCACTACTGCTTCTCGGACGAGGAGCGCGAGGCGGCGATCAAGAAGTGCGGGCGAGGCTGCGAGATCACGCGCTTCAAGGGCCTCGGCGAGCTGAACGCGAAGGAGTTCAAGGACTTCATCGGCCCGGACATGCGGCTGACGCCCGTCACGTGCTCGGACGACCAGGACGTCGAGAAGACGATCAAGTTCTACATGGGCAGCAACACGCCGGAGCGCAAGGGCTACATCATGGACTCGCTCATCTGCGACGCGGCGGAGTTCTGACGGGCGTTCCGAATTTGGTATAATACGCGAACATGAAGACAAAGCCCCTTTTCCTCGTGATGTCCGCGCCGTCCGGCTGCGGCAAGTCGACGCTGATCGACATGCTCCTGCAGGAGTATCCCGACTTCGTCTACTCGATCTCCTGCACGACGCGCGCCCCGCGCGGCGAGGAGGAGGACGGCCTCGACTACCACTTCAAGACGAAGGCGCGCTTCGAGGAGCTGATCCGCGACAACGCCTTCATCGAGTACGCGAAGGTGCACGACAACTACTACGGCACGCTGAAGGCGCCGATCGAGGAGGTTTTGGCTGAGGGCAACTCGATGATCCTCGACATCGACGTGCAGGGCGCGGCGAAGGTGCGCGACTACGTGCGCGCCCTGCCGAACACCGATCCGCTGAAGATCGGCTACGTCGACGTCTTCGTCAACCCGCCGTCGCTGGAGGCGTTGCGCGAACGGCTGGAGGGGCGCGGCACCGACACGCCGGCGGTCATCGAGAAGCGCCTCGCGAACGCCGAGGGCGAGATGGCGCGCGCGGGCGAATACATGTTCCAAGTCACGAACGACGACCTCGGCCACTGCTACAAGCGGCTCTGCGACCTGATTGACGCCCTGAGCGGGCGGATGTGAGGGGCATGAGGTTGAGGTGTTTCGAAGTTGTGAGGTTGCGAAGTTGAAAGGATGAGCGAAGACATGACGAAAAGACTGACGTATGCGATGGTCGGCGGGGCGAAGACCTCGTTCATCGGCCCCATTCACCGCATGGCGATCCGGATGGACAACCTGGCGGAGCTTGTCGCGGGGAACTTCTCGCGCGACGCGAAGACGAACGCGGCGAACGGCGCGGCGTTCGGACTGGATCCCGCGCGCGTCTACCCGGATTGGCAGCGGCTGATCGCCGCCGAGGCGGAGCGAATCGACTTTTTGGTCATCTGCACGACGAACGAGACTCACTACGTGATCGCCAAGGCCGCGCTGGAGGCGGGGCTTGACGTCTTCTGCGAGAAGCCGCTCTCGCTGACCGTCAAGGAGGCGGAGACGCTGGGCAAACTCGCGGCGCGCAAGGGGCTCGTCCTCGGCATCCCGTTCACCTACACGGGCTACCCGATGATCAAGCTCGCGCGCGACCTCATGAAGAAGGGCGAGCTGGGGCCGGTCGACAAGATCCACCTCGAATACGTGCAGGGGTCGTTCCGCAAGCCCGACCGCCGCAACGGCTGGAAGATGGATCCGAAGATCGCGGGGCCGAGCTGCGTCGTCGCGGACATCGGCGTCCATGCGTTCACGATGCTCGAATACGTGACGGGCCTGCGCGTGCAGTCGCTTCTGGCCGACCTCTCGTCCTACGCGAACGCGACGGGGCTGGATGACGACGCCTCGATCCTGATGCGGCTCGACGGCGGCGCGAAGGCCGCGCTCGTCACCTCGAAGGTCGCGACGGGCGAGGAGAACGGCGTGCGGCTGCGCGTCTACGGCGCGAAGGGCTCCCTGCACTGGGATCAGGAGGAGCCGAACCGGCTGACGGTGCGCTATCCGACGAGGCCGGATCAGGTCTTTCATCGCAAGGCGCCGTACGTCGAGGGCCTGTCCCCGGCGTCCGTGCGCGCCTCGCGCTTCCCGGCGGGACACCACGAGGGCTTCGTCGAGGCGCTGGGGAACATCTACGACGAGTTCGTCGCGGCGGTCGTCTCGCGGCGGACGCGCGACTTCCCCGGCACGGAGGCGGGCGTGCGCTCCATGAAGTTCGTCGCGGCGGCGCTGAAGTCGGCCAAGGCCGGCAACCGCTGGACGAAGGTCTGAAGTCGGCAAGGCGGGGGGGATGGGCTGGAATATGGTATAATACGGGAGCGTGTGATTTGAGGAGAACCCCATGAAAGACCTGAAAGCCGCTTACAAGACCATCGAGGCCGACCACTTCGCGCCGGCGCTGGAGATTTCGTTCATCGACGGCCCGAACCGCCAGACCCTGCGCTACGAGAAGGTGACGTGGGACATCGGCGGCGAGAAGAAGGGCCTGCGCTACGGCGAGAACCCCGGCCAGGAGGCCGCGCTCTACAAGCTCGTCAACGGCAACCTCGCCCTCGGCGACGTCGAGCTCGTCCAGCCGGGGCAGTACCTCGCCTCCGTGCCGGAGCTGCTGCAGTCCGGCAAGCACCCCGGCAAGACGAACGTGACGGACACCGACAACGCGCTCAACATCCTGCGCTACCTGATGGACAAGCCGTGCGCCGTCATCGTCAAGCACAACAACCCGTGCGGCGTCGCGACGGGCTCGACGCTCGCCGAGGCCTACTTCCGCGCGAACCGGGCCGACCGCCTCGCCGCGTTCGGCGGCGCGATCGCGCTCAACCGCGACTGCGACCTGGAGACGGCGAAGCTGATCGTCGAGAACTACGCCGAGGTCGTCGTCGCGCCGGACTTCGCGCCGGGCGTCATGGACGTCTTCGCGGCGAAGAAGAACCTGCGCGTCTTCCGCATCCGCAACATGGCCCGCCTCGCCGACTTCGTCGCGAAGCGCGTCATCGACTTCAAGTCGCTCGTCGACGGCGGCCTCGTCGCGCAGGCCTCGTTCTGCGCGAACGCGCGCACGCCCGCCGACTTCCTGCCCGCGTACTGCAACCGCAAGATCACGGACAAGGCGACGGGCGCCGTCACCTACGAGGAGCACAAGATCAACCGGCTCCCGACGGCGAAGGAATACGAAGACCTCGTCTTCGGGTGGCTTGTCGAGGCGGGCGTGACGTCGAATTCCGTCCTCTACGTGAAGGACGGCGCGACCGTCGGCATCGGCACGGGCGAGCAGGATCGCGTCGGCGTCGCGGAGATCGCGCGCGACAAGGCCTACACGAAGCGCGCGGACTGGATCGCCTGGGAGAAGTACGGCAAGCCGTTCAACGACCTGCGGCTCGTCTTCGGCGAGGCGGACGGCGCGAAGAGGCAGGCCGAGATTCTTGAGCAGACGAAGGCCGAGAAGGGCGGCCTTCCCGGCTGCGCGATGGTGTCCGACGCCTTCTTCCCGTTCCGCGACGGGCTGGAAGTCGGCTTGCGCGAGGGCATCACGTCGGTCGTGCAGCCCGGCGGCGCGATCCGCGACTGGGACGTCATCGACTGCGCGAACGAGGCGGGCGTCGCGATGGTCTTCACGGGCCAGCGCAGCTTCCGCCACTGAGGGGCCGATGGAGATCTTCGGCTACACGTTCAGGAACGACGCGCTCCTGAAGGAGGCGTTGACGACGCCGGCGTACCGCATGGTGCATCCGCACGCGACGGACAACCAGCGGCTGGAGTTCCTCGGCGACGCGGTCTTGGGGCTGCTCGCGGCCGAGCGGCTCTACGCGGCGTTCCCGCATGCGGCGGAGGGTGCGCTCACGGTGCGGCGCACGCACATGGTGTCGTCGGCGGCGCTCTGCGCGGCGGCGAACCGCTTCGACCTGGTTTCGCGCCTGAAGCGCAATCGCGGCGCGTCGGAGCTTTCGCGCCATGCGAAGACGCTTGCGGACGCCGTCGAGGCGATTCTCGGCGCGGCGTATCTGGACGGCGGCTTCGCGGCGGCGCGGACGATTTTCGAGACGCTGGAACTGGCGACGCAGGGACAGGCGGACGACGCCGGATGCGACAATCCGAAGGGCGCATTGCAGGAGCGCGTACAGGCGCTGAAGCCGCCGCGCCATCCCGTCTATGAGTTGCTGAAGGCGGAGGGCGCGGCGCATGCGCCCGTCTTCACCGTGCGCGTCACGGTCGAGGGCGTCGGCTGCGCCGAGGCGTCCGCCGGCAGCCACAAGGAGGCCGAGGCCGCCGCCGCCGCGAACCTGCTGCGTACTGGGTTCGTGGATCGCGCACGCTGACATCCTGCGCGACAGTGGTGGTGTAGCACGTCGCAAGTCTTGGCCCGTCGGCCCGTCGCACCATGCCTGTCGCTGGCCGACGTGCGGCGCGCTTCGGGGCAACGGTGCTCCCGCCTCCGGGCGGGCGACTTGGGCGTCCTGACGGCCGTGCGGCGACCGCGAGGTCAGCCGCAGGCCGCAGTCCTGCCCAACTCGCCGCGTCCGGCAGGCGGTCCGCCCCGCTGCGGCCCCGAAGCGCGCCGCGTTGGCGATCCCTGGTCGAGTTCGTCGCGTCGGCCCTTCGGCCTTGCGGGCCGTCCTCGGCCTCGCTGCCGTTCGCCGGGCGTCCGCTCCCGCCGCCCGCATCCGCGAATCCCCGTGCGTGGCTTCGTCGCCGCGGAGCCGGCTCCTCGCCCCGCGCGTCCTTCGCGGCGCGTGCGGCGAACCTCGTCCGCCCGTCTCTCTCCGCTCGGCGCTCGGCCGACCCGCCCGCTCCTCACGCAACGTCCTACCCTGTTCTGTGCGGCCTATCCCTCGTCTCTGAAACCATGATTCCCCGCCTCTTGCCCCCTTTTGACGGACGCAGATTCTCGCGAAGCGACAATGCAAGTCGCCTGTGGCCCGGAGGAGCCGACAGTCGCGCGAGAGGAGCGAAGGGATCGCCTGTCGCCTTCGTGTTCTCGCTTGCGGACGCGCATTCTGCCGAGGGGAATGGCTTGTCACGTTCGATTGACTGACGTGTGGCGACAGGTGCGACTCCCGGAGCGACGGTTCGGGCGAGCTGTCGGGCCGACGGGCCAAGACTTGCCCAACGGGCCAAGACTTGCGACGTGCTACACCACCACTGTCGCGCAGGGAAGGGCACCTCGCAACCGACCATCTCCTTCTGCGCGCGGTCAAGTGGACAAAAGACGGCGGTTTATGATATAATGCGCGGACTTTTCACCAAGGAAGAAGAAGTTTCATGGCGATCGTATTAGGCTTGCCGAAAGGCAGTTTGCAGGAATCGACCTTCGCGCTGTTCAAGCGCGCGGGCTTCAACGTGTCGTGCTCCAGCCGCAGCTACTACCCGTCGATCGACGACGAGGAGATCAAGTGCCGCCTCCTGCGTCCGCAGGAGATGAGCCGCTACGTCGAGCTCGGCAAGATCGACGCGGGCATCTGCGGCTACGACTGGATCTACGAGAACGGCAGCGACGTGCAGGAGATCTGCGAGCTGAACTACTCGAAGGCGACGTCGAACCCCGTCCGCTGGGTGATCGCCGTGCCGAACGACTCGAAGATCAAGTCGGTGAAGGACCTTCAGGGCAAGCGCATCTCGACCGAGGCGATGGGTCTCGTGAAGCGCTACCTCAAGAAGCACGGCGTCAAGGCCGACGTCGAGTTCAGCTGGGGCGCGACGGAGGTGAAGGCCCCCGAGCTCGTCGACGCGATCGTCGACCTGACCGAGACGGGGTCGTCGCTCCGCGCGAACAACCTGCGCATCGTCGACACGATCCTCACCTCGACGACCCGCTTCATCGCGAACAAGGCGTCGTGGAAGAACAAGGCGAAGCGCGCGAAGCTCGAGCAGCTCAAGATGCTGCTCATCGGCGCGCTGGAGGCCCAGCGCCGCGTGCTCTTGAAGTGCAACGCGCCGGAGAAGACGCTCGCGAAGATCGTGAAGGTCATGCCGGCCCTGCACGCGCCGACGGTGAACAAGCTCAACGACTCCGGCTGGTACGCCGTCGAGAGCGTCGTCGAGGAGCGCCAGGTGCGCGACCTCATCCCCGCGCTCAAGGCGAACGGCGCGACGGGCATCATCGAACTGCCGCTCAACAAGATCATTTTCTGATTCAACACATCACTCTCACCCCTAACAAGGAGAAAAACAAAAATGGGAAGCATCAAGAAGAAACGCCGGAAAAAAATGTCGAAGCACAAATACGACAAGCGCATGAAGGCGCAGCGGCATAAAACGAAATAATTTCCGGTAAGCGCCGGATCCGTCACATCGGAGGCACATAGATGGGTGAAGTAATCGGAGCGGGTGAACTGCACAAGGGCGTGAAGCTCTTGATTGACGGCGAACCCTGGGAAATCACGGAATTCGACTTCTCGAAGCCGGGCAAGGGGCAGGCGATCTATAACTGCAAGCTCCGCAACATGATGACCGGCGGCGGCATGACCAAGAGCTACCGCTCGGGCGACAAGTTCGAGAAGCCGGAACTCCTTCAGATGTCCGTCACGTACTCGTACGACGACGGCCAGGCTTTCGTCTTCACGGACGAGAACTTTGAGGAGATTCGCGTTTCCTACGACGTCATGGGCGACAAGAAGTACTTCCTGATGGACGAGATGGAGGTCAAGGCCCTGTTCTTCAACGACAAGGTGATCGGCGTGGATCTCCCGCAGCTCGTCGAGCGCAAGGTGATCAAGGTCGAGCCGGGCGTGAAGGGCAACACGGCCTCGGGCAAGGTGACGAAGCCGGCGACCGTCGAAGGCGGCTACCAGCTTGCGGTGCCGCTCTTCATCAACGAGGGCGACGTCATTCGCATCAACACCGAGACCGGCGAGTATAACGACCGCACGTCGACGAAGTGATCGACGACGGGCGAGTCTGTCGCCTGAAGCCGCCCCAGCGAGTGCGAGGGCGGCTTTTCTTCTGAAAACGAACAAAATGAATTCCGAAAGGTGGACATGAACATGAGAAAGTTTCTGTGCTTGGTTGGCGTGACGGCCTTGGCCGTGTCGTCGTTTGCGCTCTCGGACTGGCGGCATGGCGTGCGCGAGCCGCTGTGGCCGGAGGGGAAGATGCCCGATTTCCAGGCGTACCAGGTCGGCGCAATGACGGACGAGGCGAAGGATGCGGACTTCCTTGCGTCGCCGCAGCGGCAGATGCCGTATCTCGAATGGTTCGAGGCGCCGGCGCAGCCGAACGGCGCGTGCATGATTCTCGTCTCCGGCGGCAGCTACCAGGTCTGCTGCGACGTTTGGCTCATCAAGCTCTGGAAGGAGACGTTCACGAAGCTTGGCTACCAGACGGTGAACCTCGTCTACCGCACGCCGCGCCCGAAAGGCCTGCCCGTCTACCAGACGGCGTGGGAAGACGGCCAGCGCGCCGTCCGCCTCGTCCGCTCCCAGGCGGCGCAGCGTGGCTTCGATCCGGAGAAGATCGGCGTCATCGGCATGTCGGCGGGCGGTCACCTCGTGACGATGCTCGCGACGAGCGCGCTCACGCCCGCGTATGAGAAGGTCGATGCGCTCGACGACCTGCCGTGCCACGTCAACGTCGCGATCGCGAACGCGCCGGCCTACAACACGCTCGGCGCGGCGAACGGCGACGCGCGGCCGCAGGACGGCACGACGGTCGTCCCGACGATCAACCCCTGCTTCAAGTTCGACGCGAAGACGTGTCCGATCACCTTCCAGCACGGCGCGAACGACGTCTACACGCCGAACGGCTCGACGCTCTGCTACCGCGAGCTTCGCAAGCGGAAGATCCCGACGGAGCTTCACCTCTACGCCGACAAGGGGCACGGCGCGTTCGGCCTCGACCGCGCGGTCGAGTTCCTGAACCAGATCGAGTTCGCGTCGAAGCTCGCGCCGGAGGTCGATCTCATGAGCCGCTACGCGAGCGACGCGGCGCGCGGCGCCTACGAGAAGGAGAACGTCTGGCCGGAGGGGAAAATGCCCGATGTGCGGACGAACCAGTGCACGCCGTATCTCGAATGGCACTTGCCGAAGGAGCTGAAGACAAAGGCGATTCAGATCGTCTATTCGGGCGGCGGCTACGGCGGCAACGCGCCGGACGGCTTCGAGGTCGCGCCGATGCGCCGCTACCTGAACGAGAAGGGCATGGCGGTCGTCACGATGAAGTACCGCACGCCGCGTCCGGCGGGGCTGCCGAAGCACCAGACGGCGTGGGAAGACCTCCAGCGCGCGATTCGCATCGTCCGCGCCAAGGCCCCGTCGAAGGGGCTCGACCCGAACCGCATCGGCATCATGGGCTCGTCGGCGGGCGGCCACCTGACGCTCATGGGTGCGACGAGCTCGCGCATGCGGGCCTATGCGCCGATCGACGCGCTCGACGACGTTCCCTGCAAGGTGCAGTGGGCAATCGCGATCTATCCGGCGTATGCGCTGACGGATGGCCTCGACGGACACAACAAGACGGGCGGCAACGACGATTCGGCCGTTCTCGCGCCGGAGCTCCTGTTCGACATGGACACGCCGCCGACGCTCTTCATCCACGGCGATGCGGACGGCTGGGCGGCGATGAACTCGGTGAAGGCGTGGGAGCAGATGCGCCGGATGAGCGTGCAGAGCGAGCTCCACACGCTCGCGCTCCGCAACCATTGCTTCCAGCGCAAGGCGTCGCCCGGCACGGGCAGCTACACGTGGATGGACCGTGCGTGGGAGTTTCTCACGGCGAAGGGCTTCAACAAGTAGCCTCCTCGCAAGTGGCCGCTGGTGGCTTTCCGAGCCGCCACCGGCCTTTTTGTTCGTTCTGCAACGCGCCCGTGAACACGGGCGCGCGTTTTTTTCTGTCTGCCCCCATTGACGTGGCGTGGGACATGGTGTATAATGGTGTCACAAAATGTCAAAAGGGGTCTCGCAGAGTGTCGCGGAGTCGACGGGCGTGGAATCGGGCGTTCTTTTCGGGCGCCACGACTTCGCGCTTGATCCGAAAAGGCGCCTGACCATTCCGAGCGAATGGCGCGGCGTGTTTTCGGGCGGCGTCGTCTACGTGATGCCCGACCGCAAGGAAAAGTGCCTCAATCTCTACCCGAAGGCGGAGATGGACGCCTTTCTCGATCAGCTGCGCCAGAAAGCGCTCCTTGATCCGGCGCTCAACCGGGTGTTCGCCAAGATCGGCGCGGTCTCTCAGCAGCTCTCCTTTGACGTTCAGGGACGGATCCGCATCTGCGACAAGCTCCTTCAGTTCGCGAACTTGACGACGACGGTCGCGATGGTGGGTTCGTTCCGCATGGTGAAGCTCTACGCGCCGGAGGTCCTTGGGCCCGAGGATGCGGTGGACATCGAGGAAATCGACAATGTGCTGACGGCGGCGGGGTTGTGACATGAACGAGACGCACATCCCCGTCCTCCTGGAGGAAACGGTCGGCGCACTGTCCGTCAGGCCCGGCGGCCGGTACGTGGACGGCACGCTTGGCCGGGCGGGCCACGCGCGGGCGATTCTCGCGCGCGGCGGCGAAGTCCTCGGCATCGACCGCGACGACGCGGCGCGCGCGGCGGTGCGGGCGCAGGGGCTGAACGGGCTGACGGTGGTCGCGGGCAACCACGGCGACGTGAAGAGGATTGCAGATGAGCAGGGATGGAACGAAGTCGACGGGGTCCTGCTGGACCTGGGTGTGTCAAGTCCTCAGCTGGATGAGGCCGGACGCGGGTTCAGCTTTCTCCGCGAGGGACCCCTTGACATGCGCATGGATCGGTCGGGCGCCCTGACGGCGGCGGATCTCGTGAACGGCGAAAGCGCGGAGCGGCTGGCGGAGATCTTCCGCACGCTCGGCGAGGAGCCGCAGGCGCGGCGGATTGCGCGCGCGCTCGTCGCGGCGCGGGAGCGGGGCGCGCGATTCGCGACGACAACGGAACTCGCGGACTTCGTGGAGCGGCTGGTCGGGCGGCGCGGCGGGCACCATCCGGCGACGCGCGTCTTCCAGGCGCTACGGATGGCGGTGAACGACGAGCTCGGCGAGCTGGCGCGGGCGCTCGACGGCGGGCTCGCGATCCTGAAGCCGGGCGGGCGGTTCGCGGTCATCACGTTCGAGAGCCTGTCCGACCGGCTCGTGAAGCGGTTCTTCGCCGCGCACGTCGGGAAGATGCGCGCCCTTCAGCAGGGCGGCGAGGCGTGGGACGGCGAGCTGCCGAGGGCGCGGGCGGTCACGAAGAAGGCCGTGACGGCGGGCGCGGCGGAAGTTGACTTGAATCCGAGGGCGCGGAGCGCGAAGCTGCGCGTGATCGAAAGGACGTAAGGGAAGATGAGAAGGAACAGGAAGGTTTCGAAGAAGATGTCCGTCATCGCGACGAACACGATGCGCTTCGGCGCGATCATCGTGTTCTTCTTCGTGATGGTGATCCTGAACATCCTCTCGTCGTCGAGCTGCACGCAGCTGATGAACGAGAAGGGCCTGAAGGAGCGCGAGCTCGCGAAGCTGGAGGAGTCGCACCGCCGCGAGTCGACGCGGTGGGAGGAGATGAAGACGCCGGAGAAGATCGAGGCGGCGCTCTTCCGCCACGGGCTCAAGATGTCGACGCCGCGCGCCGACCAGTGCATCCGCCTGAACGAGCGCGGCGTGCCGTATCCGAACCAGCTGGCGCTGACGCGCCTGCGCCAGCGTTCGTCCGCCGCCGCGACGGCGCGCTATGTCGCGCCGACCCAGCGCCCGAAGCGCAAGATCCGCTGACGCGCGATGCCGATGCGCGGCGAGAATTGGCGCTTCTGGCTGCCGGTCGTCCTCTTGGCGGGGTTCGCGGCCTATTCGGCCCAGAAGCTCGTGCGCGCGCACATCGACCCGAAGGTCTCCGCGCCGGACTACGTCTTCACGCGCAAGCTGACGGCGCCGCGCGGGGCGATCTACTCCTGCAAGGGCAAGGGGTATCCCTTCGCGAAGTCCGTGCCCTACTGGGAGTACGCGCTCGACCCCGTCGCGCTCACGAACGCCCTCGTGCGTCCGCGCGGCGAGAAGCGTCCGCGCGCGAAGGAGGCGATCGTGCGGACGATCGCGGACGCGCTGGGGCTGGAGTACCAGAAGGTGCTGCGGATGGCGAACGCCGCGCCGCGCCGGGGCTGGCGCGACCAGTTCCTCGCGCTGTCGTCCGACCCGAACGCCCACCGCACGCTCGCCGACTCGTCGCTCGTCGCGGGCGTCGCGATCCATGACACGCAGGTGCGGCAGTACCTGCACGGCCGCCGCCTCTCGCACGTCCTCGGCAGCGTGAACGCCGAGTACGTCGGCTCGGCGGGCGTCGAGCTGCGCTTCGACCGCGAGCTCACCGGCACGCCGGGCACGATCCAGGGCATGCGCGACGCGCGCGGACGCGAGCTCTACGACAAGCGGCAGGTCTCGATCGACCCGATTCCGGGGGCGGACGTCTACCTGACGATTGACCACAACATCCAGTTCGAGGCGGAGGACGCGCTCAAGTGGGGCGTTGCGGAGTTCGGCGCGGCGTCGGGCTGGTGCATCGTCATGGGCGCGAAGACGGGCGCGGTGCTGGCGATGGCGTCGCTGCCCGACTTCGAGCCGCTCGCGTTCGGCCGCACGCCGGACGACGCGAAGCTGAACCGCGCCGTCGCGTTCAACTACGAGCCGGGCTCCGTGATGAAGACGATCACCGTCGCGGCGGCGGTCGACGCGGGGTTCGTGCGGCCGACGAGCTTCTACCGCACGAACCGCGACGACCCGAACTACTACCGCCTCCCCGGCGACGGCTCGCACAAGTGGGAGCCGACGATGACCATCCGCGACGCGCTCGTGCACTCGTCGAACATCGTCATCGGCAAGCTCGCCTACGACTTCGGGCCGCGCCGCCTCTACGAGTACCTGAAGAAGTTCGGCTTCGGCGCGAAGACGGGCATCGAGCTGCCGGGCGAGCAGTTCGGCATTTTGCCGAATCCCCACAAGCGCGCGTGGGACAAGGCGTCGCAGTCGCGCGCGGGCATCGGGCAGTTCGTCGCCGTGACGGCGATCCAGCTCGCGGGCGCGTACCAGGCGATCGCGAACGACGGCGTGCGGATGCGCCCCCACGTCGTCGACCGCGTCGTGCGGGCGGACGGGTCGGAGGCCTACCGCAGCGTGCCGACGCCGGTCGGGCGGCCGATCTCGGCGGCGGCGGCGCGGGCGACGCGCGAGATGATGCTCGACGTCGCCTCGCCGAAGGGCACGGCGCGGCGCGCGGCGATCCGGGGCTACTCCGTCGCGGGCAAGACGGGCACGGCGCAGAAGCAGATCCCCGGCGGACGCGGCTACTATCCGGGCCTCTACCGCGCGACGTTCTGTGGCATCGTCCCGGCGGACGACCCCGAGCTCGTCGTGCTCGTCACGCTCGACTTCGAGGCGCGCACGCGCTTCCATCAGGGCGGCAACTCGGCGGGGCCCGTCTTCAAGCGTGTCGCGACGGCCGCCCTGCGCTACCTCATGGTGCCGCCAGACCGCCCGGAGGAGCTGGAGGAGGCGGACGACGCGGACGCCTTCGCGGACATGATGGAGGAGCGCGGCCGCCGGCAGGGCGACCTGCTCGACTGACACGGACAGATGAAACTCAGCCCCAAACAGCGCGCGGCTTCGCAACTGATTGCGGACGGCAAGTTCTATCCCTGCCTCGTGCAGGAGGAGGACGGCTGGCATGCCCGGTGGCGCGGCCTCTCGTCCGATCCGAGCCTCGACGGCTGGATCGACGAATACGTCCGCGAGGCGGCGATGACGCGCCTCACTGAAGATGCGGAGGAGGACAAGCACGAGACGCTGCACGACGCCTGGATCATGGCCCTCAAGAGCCGCACGGGCCTCGTCTTCTGGGATGACGCCGAATGTGCGGCGTTCGCCGCCGAGCTTGCGGCGTGGAGTGGCAATGCGGCGGAGGACAAGGCCGCGCGCGCGGCGATCCGTTTCGACCTGACGCCCGTCGGCGAGACGTTCCGCCTCGTGTGCGCGACGCCGCGCGGTCGCGTCGGCCTCAAGGCCCTCGGTCAGGCGACATTCGTCTTCGGGCCATTGCGCGGCCTTCGGGCGCAAGAGAGTGCGGCGACCCTCGCTGTCGACCTAACGCGCGGCGAGGCCGAGGACTTTGTGCGGCGCGGTGCGCGCGACCTGCGTGACGCGGGCTATGGCGTCACGGGTGTCGATCTCACGGCGGCCGTCACGGCGTCCGCCGAAGTCGAGGCTGACGACGCCGCGCCGACGTCCGAGACGAAGGCGCGCGACGTCCGCTTCAAGCTCGTCGTGCGCGTCGCCGGCGAGCCCGTGACGGCGGACGAGATTCGCTTCCTGCTGGATCAGGGCTCGACGCTCGTTTACTTCCGCGACCATTGGATCGAAGTCGACCGCAACATCCTGAAGGAGGCCCTGCGCGCACTGGAGCGCGGCGTGGGCAAGAAGGCGCATCCGCTCGCCTTTGCGCTCGGCCTTGGCCACGTCGGCAAGCTGGAACTCGAAGAGGTCGTCGCGCACGGCTGGGTGCGCGGACTGGTGGAGGAGTTGAGGAAGGAAGAGGGAAGAAGGAAAGAAGGAAAAGGGACGGACGACGAAGCGGTCTGCGGAAAGGGTGTGGACGACGAACTTTCGCTGAAGGGGTTTGCGGGGACGCTGCGAGATTATCAGCGCGCGGGCGTCGCGTGGATTCGCTTCATGACGGAACATGGGTTCGGCGCGCTCCTCGCGGATGACATGGGCCTTGGCAAGACGATCCAGACGATTGCGTGGATTCTCGCGACACGAGCGGGCGTTGCAGAACACGGACGCGACAAGCGCGTCCCTCCCGCAGCTTCGCAGGGTTCGCCCTTGGGGGAGGGACGGGCTTGTCCCGTCCGCAATCGGGAGGGCCTTGAAACGGCCTCAGGAAGAACGCCGCTCCTCATCGTTGCGCCGCTGACGCTGCTCGCCAACTGGGCACACGAGTTCGCGAAGTTCGCGCCCGGCCTGAAGGTCTACGTCCATCAGGGGTCGTTGCGCCACCTCGCGAGCGGCTTCCGTCGCGCGGCGTGTGCGGCGGACGTCGTGCTGACGAGTTACACGCTGCTCGTGCGCGAGCAGTCGGCCTTCGCGTCCATCGCGTGGGACGGCCTCGTTCTCGACGAGGCGCAGGCGATCAAGAACCCGGACACGCAAGCCGCGCGGGCCGTGCGCGCGCTGACGCCCGCGAAGCGGCTTGCGCTCACCGGCACGCCAATCGAGAACTCGGTCGCCGACATCTGGTCAATCGAGGAATTCTTGAACCCCGGCTTCCTCGGCGAGCGCAAGGCGTTCGATGAGCGATTCGCAAAGCCCATCGCCGCCGACGAGCACGGGCGCGCGGCCCAGCGACTGAAGCGGGCGCTTGAGCCGTTCGTGTTGCGGCGGCTGAAGACGGACGCGGGCATTGCCGCCGAACTCGG
Source organism: uncultured Kiritimatiellota bacterium (assembly GCA_934675625.1). Taxonomy (GTDB): domain Bacteria; phylum Verrucomicrobiota; class Kiritimatiellia; order RFP12; family UBA1067; genus UBA1067. The sequence continues at coordinate 15,472 of CAKURH010000040.1, read as the reverse complement.
CCCGAAGCGCGAGATCCGCGAATACTGCGAGCTTCTGCCGTCCGAACGCCGCGCGTACGAGGCCGCGCTGGAGGACTTCCGCGCACGCGAGCGGGAGCAGGGCGACGTGTTCGCGCTCCTGACACGGCTGAAGCTGATCTGTGACGGCGACGGTGCGGCGGAGTCGGGCAAGCTGCTGCGGCTCTTCGAGCTCGTCGAGCAGATTCTCGCGAACGGCGAGTCGGCGCTCGTCTTCACGCAGTATGCGCGCGTCGGCGCGGCGCTTCAGGCCGCGCTTGAAAAGCGGTTCGGGCGGCGCGTCCCGTTTCTGCACGGCGCGCTGGACGCGGCGCGGCGCGAAGCGCTCGTGCGCGGCTTTCAGACGTCACGCACGCCCGGCGTCTTCATCCTCTCGCTCAAGGCGGGCGGCTTCGGCCTCAACCTCACGAAGGCGACGCACGTCATCCACTACGACCGCTGGTGGAATCCGGCGGTCGAGAACCAGGCGACGGATCGCGCGCACCGTCTCGGCCAGACGCAGACCGTCTTCGTGCATCTCTTCATCGCGGCGGGCACGGTCGAGGAGCGCGTGGACGAGATTCTCGCCCGCAAGGAATCGCTCAGGGATCTCGTCGCCGACGGACAGGCCTTTTGGAACGCCGTGCGCCCCACGTTTTTGGTATAATATCCCAAATGTCAGCGATCAGGTTCATCACGGGCGGCGTGTGTGCCGCCAAGGGGTTCCGCGCGGCGGGCGTCGCGGCGGAAATCAAGTACAAGGGCCGCAACGACGTCGCGCTCCTCGTGGCGGACGCGCCGTGCGCGGCGGCGGCCGTCTTCACGACGAACCGGGTCGCGGCGGCGCCGGTTCTCTATGACCGCGAGATCGTCAAGGGCGGGAAGGTCCAGGCGATTCTCGCGAACTCCGGCTGCGCGAACGCCTGCACGGGCGAACAGGGGTTGAAGGACGCGAAACTTTCGGCGCTCGTCACGGCGGGCGAGCTCGGCATCGACCCGCGCCATGTCCTCGTTGCCTCGACGGGCGTCATTGGGCGTCCGCTGCCGATGGATCGCCTGCTCGCGGGCCTGAAGTCGGCGAAGGCCGCGCTTGGCCGCACGGCGGCGCACGGGCTCGCAGCGGAGAAGGCGGTCATGACGACCGACACGCGCCCGAAGGAGGCGTGCGTGACGACGGTGATCGGCGGCCGGAAGGTGACGGTCGGCGGCATGGCGAAGGGTTCCGGCATGATCGAGCCGAACATGGCGACGATGCTGGGGTTCGTGACGACGGATGCGGCGATCACGTCCGCGATGCTCCGGCGCGCGCTTCGGCTCGCGATTGCGAAGAGCTTCAACAGCCTGGTGGTGGACGGCGACGAGTCGACAAACGACTCCGTCTTCCTGCTCGCGTCCGGCGCGGCGGGGAACGCGCCGATCACGCGCGGCGGGGCCGACTTCGAGGCGTTCCGCGCGGCGCTGGAGGCCGTCTGCGTCTCGCTCGCGCGGCAGATGGCGACGGACGGCGAGGGCGCGACGAAGTTCGTGACCGTGACCGTGAAGGGCGCGAAGAGCGAGAAGGACGCGGCGCGCGCGGCGCGCGCCGTCGCGAAGTCGCCGCTCGCGAAGACGAGCTGGTTCGGGCGCGACCCGAACTGGGGGCGTGTGCTCGCGGCCGTCGGCTATTCGGGCGCGGCGGTCGAGGACATGAGGGCCGAGGTCTTCTACGACGGCGTGTGGGCGTTTCGGCGCGGGGAGGTTGCGGACGAGAAGCAGCTCGCGAAGCTGGCGAAGGTGCTGAAGAAGGACGCCTTTGAGGTCGTCGTCGACCTGCACCTCGGCACGGGGACAAGCTCGATCTACACGTGCGACCTCTCGCTCGACTACGTGCACATCAACGCGGACTATACGACGTGAGGTTGAGAAGTTGAGAGGTGAAGGGATTGTTAAAAGAAAAAGTGTCTCAGTTGAATCTGAAATCTGAAATTTGAAATTTAAAATCCAAAAGAAGAAAGAAATCTAAAGAAGAAAAGAGAAAAACATGAAAATGTCTTGTCTGAAATTGACCTGCCTGTCTGTCGCCCTCTGTCCCCTGTTTCTCGCCCTCTGTCTCCTGTCCGCGCTAGGACTTCCCGTCTCGGCCGCGACGGTCGTCGACGTCGACGTGCGCGGTGCGCAGAAGCTCTCCGTCGCGGTGAAGGTCGCGCATCCGGCGTTCGCGAAGTGCCTGAAGAGAAACCTGGAGATTTCGGGCCTCTTCTCCGTCGGCGCGTCGGGGGCGATCACCGTGTCGGGCGCGCCGGGCGCAATCCGCGCGGTCGGCCTCGGAAAGGCCGTCAACTCGACGGCGGCGTTTGCGGACGACAAGGCCGCGCGCATGGCGGCGCGGCGGCTGTCGGACGCGATGTGCGAGGCGTTCGGCCAGCAGAAGGGCTTCGCGTGCGACAAGGTCATCTTCCTTGACCGCGGCAAGCTGATCGCGAAGGGGCAGGCCCTGCCGAGCGAGATCTGCATGACGTATCCCGACGGCTTCGACATCCGCAAGCTGACGGGCGACGCGAAGATGACGATCTTCCCGCGCTGGATGAAGGACGGCGAGAACGTCGTCTACATCGGCGACAAGAACGGCGCGCCGCAGGTCTGGCAGATGAACGTCAACTCGCTCCTGCGTTCGCGGAAGTTCAGCTTCAAGGGCACGCCGACGAGCATCGCGCCGTCGCCGGACGGACGCCGCTTCGCGCTGACGCTCTCGCTTCAGGGCAACGTCGAGCTTTATGTCGCCGATCCGGCGACCGACCGCCTCATCCGCCTGACGACGACGCCGTTCGCGACCGAGGGCCAGCCGACGTGGAGTCCCGACGGCCGCCAGATCGCCTACGTCTCGGACGAGACGCGCACGCCGCAGATCTATGTGGTCGACGTCGCGACGAAGGCGAAGCGCCGCCTGACTTCGCGCGGCGGGCAGAACGTCGACCCCGACTGGGGCCCGGACAACCGCATCGCCTACATCACCAAGCGCGGCGGCGCGCAGGTCGCGGTGATGGACGCGGCGAAGGGCGACGCCTCCGCCACGCTCGTCACCGAGGCGGGGAGCTGGTCGCATCCGAGCTGGTCGCGCGACGGCCGCCACCTCACGGCGGGCCGCGACAAGGCGCTGTTCATCATCGACACGCAGGAGGGCGGCGACAAGCCGCGCCCGATGTTCCACGCCAACGGCAACTGGGTTTCGCCGTGCTGGGCGAAGTGAAGGTGCCGCAGAGGCAGGGTGTGACGCGCGGGTTGTGTTCTCATGGCGCGCCCATGAAGACAAAGACGCTTGAATTTCCGGGCTTCGTCGACGTGCACGTCCATTTCCGCGATCCGGGCGTGCCGGCGGCGGAGACGACGGCCACGGGGCTTGCCGCTGCGCGGTGCGGGGGCTTCGCCGCCGTCGTCACGATGCCGAACACGACGCCGGCCTGCGATTCGGTCGCCGTGATGGACGGTCAGCGCAAGGCGGCGGAGGCGGTGCGGTGCGGCGGCGCGGCGGACGATGTGCCGCTGCTGTTCCCGTCCGCCTGTCTCACGAAAGGGCGTTTGGGACGCGAAGTCGCCGACCTGGAGGCGCTGGCGGCGAGCGGTGCGGCGTTCTTCACGGACGACGGCAGCTATGTCGTCGAGACGAAGGTGATGGAAGAGGCGATGCGTCGCGCGGCGGCGCTCGGCCTCGTCGTTTCGCAGCATGCGCTCGCGCCGGGCTTCTCAGAGGCGGACTGCATCCGCCGCGACCTCGCGCTCTGCCGCGAGACAGGGTGTCGCCTCCATGTCCAGCACATTTCGACCGCCGTTGGCGTCGCGCTCGTCCGTGACGCGCAGCGTGAAGGTCTGCCCGTGACGGCGGAGGCGACGCCGCACCACATTCTGCTCTGCCGGGACGACATTGTCGGCGACGACGGCAACTTCAAGATGGCGCCGCCGCTCGCGACGCGCGAAGACCGCGCGGAGGTGCGGCGTGGCGTGAAGGACGGCGTGCTGATGTTTGCGACGGATCACGCGCCGCATCCGGCCGCGCAGAAGAATTGCGGCTATGCGAAGGCCGCGAACGGCATCATCGGTCTTGAGACGGCGATTCCAATTACCTACCACGTGATGGTCGAGGTGGAGGGAATGCCCGTCGCGAAATGGGCTGAAGCCTGGTGGAAGCTGCCGCGCGCGATTCTGCCGCCCGCCCTCGTTGCGCGGCTGGAAGGGCGCATGACGCGCGTCGCCGTTGGCGCGCCGCGCGCGGTCGATTGCGCGACGTTCGCCTCACGTGCGCGGAACTGTCCGTATCAGGGGCTTGTGTTCGACGCCTGGCCGGTCGACGCGAAAAGGGGCTGAGTCGTGCCATGACGAAAGCCTGGAGCATTCTGCCGGACGAATGGAAGCCGATCCTGAAGGAACGGGGGCTTCGTCCGTTCCGCGCCGACCAGATCCTGCAGGCCCTCTACCGCGACTACATCACCGACTGGGACGCGGCGACGACGTTGCCGAAGGACTTCCGCGAGACGCTGAAGGCCGAGTTCCCGCTGACGCGCTACGAGATCCGTGACGTGTCCGAGTCGGCGGACGGCACGAAGAAGCTGCTGATCGCGTTTGCGGACGGGCAGGCCGTCGAGACCGTCCTCATCCCGGCGACGGGCCGCTTCACGCAGTGCATCTCGACGCAGGTCGGCTGTGCGATGGGCTGCGCGTTCTGCGCGAGCGGGTCGCGCGGCGTCGTGCGCTCGCTGACGGCGGACGAGATCGTCGCCGAATACCTCGCGGGCCGCACGTTCGGCGAAATCACGAACATTGTCGTCATGGGCATGGGCGAGCCGTTCGCGAACTACGACGAGACGCTGCGCGCGCTGAAGCTCATCAACGCCGGGAAGGGCCCGAACCTCGGCGCGCGCCACATCACGCTCTCGACGTGCGGCGTCGTGCCGGGCTTCAGGCGGCTCGCGGCGGAGGGCATCCAGTTCGAGCTGTCCGTCTCGCTGCACGCGCCGAACGACGCGCTCCGCTCGCAGCTCATGCCCGTCAACCGCAAGTGGCCGATCGACGAGCTGCTGGCGGCCTGCGCCGACTACACGAACGCCACGAAGCGCATCATCACCTTCGAGTACACGGTCATCGCCGGCGTCAACGACTCGCGCGCCTGTGCGGAGGAGCTGGCGCGGCAGGTGCGCCGCGTGCCGATGGCGAAGGTGAACCTCATTCCGCTTTCGCCCGTCGCGCACCGGCCTGACTTCAGGACGCCGGACGACCGGACGATGCTCATGTTCCTCGACGTGCTCATGAAGAGCCACGTGCAGACGATGCTCCGCCGGTCGCGCGGCAAGGACGCGGACGCGGCGTGCGGCCAGCTGCGTCTGCGCCATCTCGACGGCTGAAAAACGCCGCGCGGACGAGCGCCGCCTGGGTGCTGAACGTGTCGGCGAGCGGACGGTAGTGGCTCGTGGCGTTGCCGCTTTCGTAGACGGTCGTGATCGGGATCTGCACGGGCGGCTGCGGCAGTTTTGCCGCCGCGACGAGCATGCGCGACTCGTAGTCGTAGCGGTCGCCCGCGAGCGCGGCGAAGCGCGGCAGCAGCGCGCGCGGGATGCCGCGCAGCCCCGTCTGCGTGTCGCGGATCCACGTGCCCGTGAGCAGGAAGAATTCGCCGCACGTCCAGAGGTTGCCGAGCCGGCTGCGGAAGGGCACGTCACGTCCGCCGAACGACCGCACGCCGAGCGTCACGCGATTCGGATGCGCGTCCGTCGCGGCGGCGACGCGGCGGATGTCTTCCGGCAGGTGCTGGCCGTCCGCGTCGGCCGTGACGACGCCTGTCGCGTCCGGGAAGGCGCGAAGGACGTCGGTGAACGCGGTCTTGAGCGCGGCGCCCTTGCCGCGATTCGCCGCGTGGCGGAGGAGCCGGACGCCCGGCAGGGCGGCGGACGCCCGCGCGCTCGTCGCGGCGTTTCCCGACATCTGGGCGAGCCGTCCGTTGGTCGTCGCTTCGGCGCGTCCCGAACACATGCTCGGCCATCTCTGGTGCCAGCGCGCGCCGCGTCTCGTCGGCTGCGCCGTGCGGCCCGGCGTCGTCATTTTCGTCGAGGAGCTGACCGAGGCCTGTGCGGCGGCGATGCACGGCGTCCTGTTCGTCACGACGCCGTCCTTCCTCGAAAAGGCCGTGAAGCATCCCGATTTCCCGACGCTGAAGGGACGGCTGACGCATCTCGTCGTCTCGGGCGGCGCGTTGCGTCCGGCGACGGCCCAGGCCCTGTACGCAATCTTGGGGGTCTGTCTCCTCGAAATCTACGGTTCGACGGAGGCGGGCACGGTCGCGTGGCGCCGTTCGTCCGAGGGCGCGTCCTTTACCCTGCAGTGCGGCGTCTCGGCAACGCGCGACGCGGCGACGGGTGCGCTCGTCGTCGATTCGCCCTACGCGATGACGCGGCCGCTCACGCTGTCCGATGCCGTCGAATTTGTCTCGCCGCACCAGTTCCGCCTCTTGGGACGGCTCGACCGGCAGGTCAAGATTCTGGAGGAGTTCGTTTCGCTGCCCGCCGTCGAGGCGGCGTTCGAGGCGCATCCGCTTGTCGCGGCGGCGCGGGCGGAGACGTGCGGCACGGACGTGGCGCGGCTCGGTCTGCTCGCGGTGCTGTCGGACGCGGGGCGCGCGGCGTTGTCGCAGGGCACGCACACGGCCCTTGCCGCGCAGCTGCGGCGCGACCTTCTGCCGCGTCTCGGCGAACGGGCGTTTCCGCGCCGCATCCGCTTCGTCCGCGAGCTGCCGACGGACGCGCGCGGCAAGACGACGGCGGCGGACGTGCGCGCGGCGTCGGGACTTGTGGAAGGAGTTCAAGAATGACAGTCACCTCTTTTTTCCTGTTGGCGACCTCCGCCGTCGCGGCCTTGCAGGCGGCGCTCGACTCGACGGCGGACTGGACGATGGAACGGCGGCTCGACGGCTCGGATCGCGCGCTCGTCTCGTCCGGCGTCGTGCGCTGCAAGGCGGGTGCGGGCATCGTCTGGGAGGTGCGGGAGCCGTTCGCGTCGTCCGTCACGATGACGACGAACGCGATGGTGTTCGTGGACGAGGACGGGCGGCGCGAGAAGTCGCTGGGCGAACTGCCGCACTACGCGGAGATTCGGGCGGCGACGGATGCGTTCGTCGCGGGGAAGGCCACGGCGTTCGACGGCGTCTTCGCGATTCGCGAGACGGCGCTCCTGGACGGCGGCTGGCGGCTGACGCTCGTGCCGGAGGTCGCCGCGATGCGGCGGCTCGTGACGGAAGTCGAGCTCACGGGCGTGGCGCTGCCGACGAACGCCGTCCTGCGTTCGCCCGGCTGCGTCTCGACGATTCGCTTCCGCCGCAAATGACGTGCGCGCGGGGGCGGCGCGTTTTTGATATAATACGCGCCCATGAAAGAGTATGCGGTCGGTTTGGTCGGTGTCGGCGCGGTCGGCACCGAGATGATCAAGGTCCTCAAGGAGCGCAAGTTCCCGCTGAAGGGCGCGGTTCAGGTCTTCGCGTCGCGCGAACGCGACGAGCAGATCCTCGGCGAGACGTATCACGTGAAGAAGGCCGACGAGAACTGCTTCAAGGGACTCGACATCGTGCTGTTCGCCGGCAAGACCGACGTCGCGATCCAACTGAAGGACGCCTGCGTCCAGGCGGGCGCGAAGATGATCGACAACTCGCGCGCGTTCCGCCAGGATCCCGACGTGCCGCTCGTCGTGCCGCAGGTGAACCCGGAGGATCTCGACTGGAACAAGGGCGTCATCGCGAACCCGAACTGCACGACGGCGATCATGCTGGAGGCCGTCGCGCCGCTCCACAAGGCGAAGGGCCTGAAGCGCCTCATCGCCGCGACCTATCAGGCCGCGTCTGGTGCCGGCGCGCCGGGCCTTGACGAGCTGGAGGGCCAGATCCACGCCTACGCGAAGGGCGAGCCGCTGACGGTCAAGGCGTTCCAGCACCAGCTCATGTACAACCTCATCCCGCACATCGACAAGTTCGACGAGACGAACGGCTACACGCTGGAGGAGCTGAAGATGCGCAACGAGGCGCGCAAGATGCTGCACCACCCGAACCTGAAGCTCTCCTGCACGTGCGTGCGCGTGCCGATCGCCCGCGCCCACTCCGAGTCGCTGAACCTAGAGTTCGAGAACGAGATCACGCCGGAGGAGGCGCGCGAGATCCTGCGGGCGTCCGAGGGCGTGAAGGTCGTGGACGATCCGCTGAACGGCGGCTATCCGATGCCGCTCGACGCGACGGCGAAGTACGACGTCCTCGCGGGGCGCATCCGCCAGGACATCTCGCGCGACGACAAGCGGGGGCTGGAGATGTTCGTCTCGGGCGACCAGCTGCTGCGCGGCGCGGCGCTGAACGCCGTGGAGATCGCCGAGCACCTGATCAAGCGCGGCCTCGTCTAACCGGGGCGTGTGCGGAGGTGGCGTTCGTTGAACATGAAGAAGATCCTGATTCTGACGGACGGCAAGGCTGGGCACGAGAACCAGTCGAAGGCCTTTGCGCGTGCGCTGGGCGGCGCGTTCGAGTGCGTCGAGATTCATTTCAAGACGAAAGTCCACAAGGCGCTCAGCTATCTTTTCGACCGCGTGGGCCTTGGCAGCCTGTCGCTGTTCACGGGGCTGGATGGTCTTGTGGCGCGCGGCGGCGACTACGCGGCCGTTGTCGGCACGGGCTCGGGCACGTTCTATGCGGTGAAGACGCTCGCGCGACGGCTCGGCGTGAAGGGGGGCGTCGTCCTCTATCCGCGCGGCTACCGGATCGCGACGTTCGACTGCATCCTCGCGCCGGCGTTCGACCGTCCGCCGAAAGCGCCGAACGTGATCGAGATTCCCGCGAACCTCGTCGCGAACGACGCGGCGTTTTACGAAAAGGGCGTTGCGGATTTTCGGGCGCGCACGGACGTCGTGCCCGAAATCGCCGTGATCGTCGGCGGGCCGAACAAGTGCTCGACGCTGACGGCGGACTGGATGAAGCGGAAGCTGGACGCGGTTTTCGCGCAGCCCGGCGCAAAGGCCGTGACGACCTCGCGGCGGACGCCGCCCGCCGTCGAGGCAGTCGTCGATGCGTATCCGTGGGACTACAAGTTGCTCTACTCGAAAGACCACTTCAATCCGATTCCCGCGTTCGTGAGCCTCGCGAAACGCCTCTACGTCACGGCCGAATCGACGGGCATGCTGTCCGAGGCGTGCACGTTCGGCACGGCCGAGGTCGTCGCACTCGACAACCTGAATCCGGGGCCGCACAAGTTCCGCCGGTTCGTGGACGGCCTCGTCGCGGGTGGCTACGCCGCGTGGGACGGCGGCGCGGCGTCCGCCGGTTGCGCGCGTAAGGTCGATCTCTCCAAGCCGTTCGCCGCCGCGCGGCGGTTGATGGGGCTATGACCCGCTTCCGCGTCATCCTCTTCTCGCTTCTCATCTGTCTGCCGGCGGCCCTGCTGATTGCCGCCGGGGCCGTGCTGGTCGCGGCACACGTGCCGAAGGCCATTCGCGCCGAGCCCGGACGCATCGGCCGCGAATACCGCGATGTCGCCGAGGCGATGGCCGAACGGCCCGCCGCGTTCGCGTCCGTCGCCGAGCGCCCGAAGGGCTGGCGTCAGGCGGGCAAGGTCAACGGCGCGCCGTGGGGCTATGCGGTGGACGGCGACGTGACGACGGTCTGGTGGCGGCAGGGCGAGCGGGACTGGCGCGTTGCGCAGGTTCCCGTGCGGCGTCCGTTCCCCTACGCGGCGGTCTTTTACGGCGGCGGGGCGCTCGTCGCGCTTGTCCTCGTGACGCTCAGCGCGTTCGCGGTCGTCTGCTTCGTGCGCTTCATGCGCGAGCGGGACGACTTTCTCGCTGCGACGGCCCACGACCTCACGACGCCGCTCGTCGGGCTGCGGTTCCTGGTCGGGCGCGACGCGGCGGAGGCGCGGCGGCTCGTCGAACGTCTGCTTCTCATCGTCGGCAACATCAAGGACTTCTTGCGGCACGGCGGACGCCGGAAGCCGCCGGAGAAAACGGTCTTCGACCTCGCGGCGCTGACGCGCGAAGCGGCGCAGCTCTTCGCCGCCGACTATGCGGAGGAGGCGTCCGGCCCGGTGACGTTTGGCGAGGCACCGACAGACGGTCTGCCCGTCTGCGCCGACGAGACGTGGACGCTGCAGATTCTCTGGAACCTTTTCGGCAATGACCTCAAGTATGCCGCGCCGTATGGCAAGGTCTCCGTGCGCTTTCGGCGGGAGGCGGCGTTCGCCTGTGTCGATTTTGTGGACGAAGGGCAGGGCATGACGGCGCGGCAGATGCGCAAGGCGTTCGACCGCTACTACCGCGCGCGCACGGTGCTGACGTCCGGCAAGGGCGGCTTCGGCATCGGGCTCTGCACGGCGCGGTCGTTCGCGCGGACGATGGGCGGCGACCTTTCCGTGCGCGCGAACCGTCCGAAAGGCTGCGTCTTCACGCTGAAGCTGCCACAGAGGTAAGGCAGTCAGGGCAAGCCCCCCCTGTTCAGGCTCAAAGAGAGATTAGTCTCTGCGCCTACCCTTCGTGGGCAAATCGTACGCAGCCGAGGGGGTCTGCGACGCTGAACACGGAGACGAATGAGGAACGGAGCCGCGGAGAGGCTAAAGGCACTCTGTGCCTCCCTACCTCCATTTTCTCCGTGTTCAGCGAAAGCAATTACCTCTGGTCGCCGATTTGACTGCGTTCGTCTGAACGTGGCATAATTCGCGCTGATTTTGTCGAGAGGGAGGTGCTTCGCTCGATGCGAGGGCAAAGCCTTTTCCTGTTCGATAGACCAAACTGAAAGGAAAGGCCTGACAGGAGATTAAAACATTTAGACCGGTCGTAGTACCCAAAACGGCTGGCTTCCCACTTGGGAGGGGCGCGCGCTGTCGCGTCCGCGACTGAGGAGCGGGAGATGTGCGGGGTGGGCAACCTAACCCGTGCAGCGTACGCGAATCAGCGTATGACGCTTTCTGTGAAACTTCGCCAAAGATTCTAATGACAAAGCGGAATACGGTGATCGCGCTGCGTGGAGCAATCCATGTGGCGTGTTTCATCATTCATGTTTGTCAAGGGCGTTTGGCGATGCCTCACAGAAGACGTGGATGTCAGGAGACACGCCACTTCATTTTTTTCTCAGATGCGTGGCGGGCCTTATTCCGATGTGAAGGCACGCCACTTTCTTTTCTGCGCCGGGTGGTGGGCTGAGGTTTAAGGAGGCGTGGAGAGGAGTAGAAAATGAAGGTTGATATTGATACGATGAGTAGACACAAGTTCTTATTGCCCATCAGCATGATGTGCGGTATGTGTGCCTTTGCCTCTGTGCCGACAGTTTCTGTGACATCTGCCACGCAGCGGTATCCGTGGAACGGGATGGTGGATGTGGCGTTCACTGTGTCAGGTGATTCCGGCGTGAAGTATTCGGTTTCATTAGGCGCACAAGATGTGATTGGCGGCACGAATTTGCCGATGAGAACGGTCTATAAAGCGGATGGCACAGTTGCTGCGCTCACGAATGTGCTTTCAGTAGGCACCTACAAATGGGCATGGAACGCGACTGCCGATTTGCCGAATGATTTCTCATGCGAGCGGGTGAAGATTGACTTCGATGTGCAGAAAGTAGTCGATATTTCAAATGCATCTTATCTTGTCATTGACTTGACAAGTGGCGAAAAAACTTATTATGAGGTGCCTCCTGAGGGGGGATGGACGGACGATCCATATAAATACTCGAAAATGGTATTTCGTCGAATTCGGGCAAGAACATTCACACAAGAAAACAGAAGTGTGACACTTACGAAAGATTATTACATTTCGGAATATCCAATTACCTTAGGACAGCTTTCAAAAATAACCGAATGGCCTATTACTTTTGATGGGACTACAGCGAAAGACAGTTGGTACAATTGGGAATATAATGGAAGCTCAAATCCAAGTCCCACTGATCCTTATGTCCAATATGTGTTTGGCTATTCAAACGAACATTGGACACAAACATGTCATCAAGAGCTGCGAGATATATGTAATCCAGGAGCAGGAGCCACTTCTTCAACCCTTACAAAAAACTGGCCCAAAGATGGGCATAGCGTGGTCGCGACGTCTCCAATTGGAATGCTCAGAAACAAAACAGGTTTAGCATTAATCGATATGCCAACGGAAGCGCAATTGACTCTTGCGAGAGAAACGATAGAGATTGGGACAGTAGCGAATGCGTGTTTAGATTGGTATGAAAGTCTTGATGACGTGCCGGTAACAGACCCTGTCGGCCCTTATTTTGATGCGTCTTTTGTTGATAAATATCGAGTTGGGTTGACAATGACAAAGAGGGTGAGGCTTGAGTTGGATATGTATGCAGACAAAGCCGTAGTGCGTCTTTGCGTGAATTTACAAGAGTAAATTAATCATATGAAAGAAAGCCTGTGTATTAATGCATAAGCAACGCCAATACAATTCTGCGATAGAGGCAACACGGAATGCGCTTCTCAAGATAGGGATACCTGACGACCTAATCTTGACAGAGAAGGTTATTCGGATTAATTATTCACAATGTGTTAGGGCCGATTTGGTGATACTCGATGCAAGCAAGAAAAGCATTGTGGCTGTTGTCGAGATTAAGTTGAATTGGTCTACTGAATGGAGATGTCGGGGGCAGGAGAATTTACTTGGAAGATGTCCGTGCTATATTGTGACGAAACGGAACGAGGATTTTCAGATTTCGTTGGTTTGTGGGGATTCCGCAGTGCAGGGGAAATGGTTCCTATTGACTGACATAAACGCTATAAAGGATTTGTTCCTAAAAGAAGTCGTTAAAGGTTCAACAATCCATGTATCAAATGCTTCTGAGAAAGAAAATAGGCCTTTTATGCGGGAAGGGATTTTATTGGGGGGTGTTTGGATTTTGGCAGGAGGTTTTGCACTTGCGGAGGGGTTGGGGTGGCGACAGTTTTCGTGGCAAGTAATATTGATAATTGTTCTGGCAATAGCACTCACGGCGGCCCATATCGGAATTGGATTAAATGTTAAAACGCCAGTGTTTGAGATCCTGTCAGAGCCAAGAAAGTTTAATAAGGTGAATGACTGTGAAACAGAAAGGATTAAGAAAGCATGAAGACGGCAATGGCGAGATTTCGGCTGAATTTGAGCCGTAAACGTAGGTTGATTGCGTTGTGGGTGATGACGTCTACTCTGTTGGCAATTGCCGAACCTGTTTCCTCTCCTGAATTCAATCTCGACCTTCGCGGGCTCGGCCCGTGGGAGCGGCGGACGGCGGCGGCGACAGAATCGCTGGCTTACTCTGCCGCGTGGGCGACGAACGCGGCGGCGGGGGCAACGGCGACCGTGAAAGTGATGCCTGTCTTGAAGCAGAAGCCGACGTATGTGGTCATCGACCTAAGCGGCGGCACGAACGCGACGCACTATTCGCTCTCGTATCTCGACGAGGTGCCGACGGGCGGTTGGAGCGACGAATACAAGACCTCGAAGCTCGTTCTGCGGCACATCCCCGCCGGCTCGTTTGTGATGGGTGGGCGTAACACCGATTATCCCGGTGCGGTGAACACGAACCTCCACATGGTCACGATTACGCGCGACTTCTACATGGGTGTCTTTGAGGTGACTCAGCGGCAGTGGGAACTGGTGATGGGGAATCGTCCGAGTTCGTTTACGAATGAGACATGTTACGCCACGAGACCGGTGGAAACGATTTCCTATCGCCACATTCGCGGCAATGATAACGGATTGAAGTGGCCCGAAAGCAAAGATGTGGACGATTACAGTTTCTTGGGATTGCTGCGCCGACGTGTCGGATTGAGCGGATTTGACTTGCCGACGGAAGCCCAGTGGGAGTATGCATGCCGTGCCGGGACGACTACCGCGCTAAATAACGGGAAGAATCTTACTGTTGAGAACGTGACGGACATCGGGGTTGAATGTATCAATGCAAATGAGATCGCGCGATACAGCGGGAACAATCCCTATAGAGGCATTTCGCAATCTACCAACTACAAGAGTGAGGTTGGCACGACCAAAGCTACGGCTGCCGTTGGATCGTATAAGGGGAATGCTTACGGCTTGTTTGACATGTCGGGTAATGTTTGGGAGCTTTGCTTAAATGCGGAAGAGACAATAGCATCAGGTAGCGTCGATCCTGTGGGCGGTGAGTTGTCCGTTTATAGACAACTTCGCGGAGGTAGTTGGTGCAGTAGTTTAATTGATCTGACATCTGGCGATCATCATTTGTGGAATGGGCATGGTTATAACCAGGTAGACAAGACATCAACTGTTGGCTTTCGCCTTTGCCTCCAGGGCGGCGACTTGCCCGACTTTGACGCGGCGACGACGCTTGTCAATCAAGCGGGGACGGGTTCGCAGGACTGGTCGCCGACGCGGGCGGGAACTTACTGCCTCACGCACGCGACCATGAACGCGGAGACGAACGCGCAGCTGTTGAGCGCGTGGTTCGAGGTGCCGGGGCCAACGTTGACGTTCATGCCTCAGGGCGAACTGACAAATGGGGTGTTGATCGTGATTGGTGGCGCCGAGGACGGTTGGACAATCCGTTACACGACGGACGGCTCGGCGCCGACCGCTGATTCGCCGATTTATGGCGGGCCGTTTCCGCTTCCCGCGTCGGGCAAGGTTCGGGCGGTTGCGTCCAACGCGCAGGGCCTGATGAGCGAAGAGTACAGCGAGACGTTTACGCTTCATGACGCGCTTGGCCTTGTGAGCGCCGTGGCGCGGCTGCGCTACCCGTGGAACGGGAAAGTCGATGTCGACGTGACGCTGAAGGGCAATCCGGCGAAGACGTATTTGGTCGAGTTGACGGCGAAAGATCTCGACGGCGGCACGAACCTGCCGGTGCGAACAGTCGTTCGGGAAGGGACGCGCTCCGACGCGTCCGCCTCCGACCCGCTCACGGACGCGACGGAGCGCGTCCCTCCCGGGGCCTACCGCTTCACGTGGGATGCGGGCGCCGACATCAAGTCCGATGGTGAGTTCCCGCGCGTGGCGGTTGGCGTGCGCGCGACGGGGAGCGAACTCTTGGGCTACGCGCGGCAGATGGCGATTGAGGTCGAGGGCTATGCGGGGAGCGAGACGCTGACGAACGTGCCTGTGCTGGTGCGGCTTTCGACGGCGCTTGAGGGCTTTGACTACAACGACTTCGCGAGTCCCAGCAACGGGGCTGATCTCGCGTTCTTCGACGCGAACGAGCAAAGGCTCGCCTACGAAATCGACGAGTGGCACACCAACGGCGAATCGCTCGTTTGGGTGAAGTTGCCCGAACTGAAGCGCGGCGCGCGGTTGACGGCGGCGTGGGGGGTAGGGGGCGAGCCCATATATGGGCACGGCACTGGACACGGGCCCGCCACCGGGCACGAGGTGTGGTGCGACTACGCGGGCGTGTGGCATATGAACGAAGACGTGGGCGTTGCCTACGATTCGACGGCGAATGGGCTGGACGCGTTACCGGAATGGGGGACTAACAAGACTGTTGATGTGC
>CAKURH010000039.1 GCA_934675625.1 uncultured Kiritimatiellota bacterium | reverse complement strand
ATGCAACCAGGCGACACGACAGAGTGAATGCGACTGCCCGCTTTGCGGGCAGTCGCATTCACTCTGTCTTCTCACCCTGAAAAAAAAGTGGATATGTCTTTTGCTCTACGGCGGTGGATTTTATGATATAATACCGCCATGCAAAAGATGAAACTGTCCGTATTCGCCTTGGCGTGGAGCGCGTCCGTCGTGGCCGCACACGCCGAATCGCTCACGTTTGTCGGCACGTCCGCCCGCAATCCGCTTGACTACCGCGTCGGCGAGGAGATGACGTTCACGGTCACGCTCGTCGACCGCGACGACGCGCGGCGCCCCGTGCCGGGCCGCCGCCTCGCCTGGAAGCGGCAGGGCGACGACGGGCGCGTCGAGCAAGGCACGGCGACGAGCGACCGGCCGCTCGTCGTGAAGACGCGGTCGGACAGGCCCGGCTTCGTGCGCCTCACGGTCAATGTCCTCGACGCGCAGGGGAAGGAGGTGCGCGATCCCCAGAAGAACCGCGCGGTCGTCTGGGACGGCGGGGCCGGGGCGGACGTCTGGGACATCGCGCGCCAGCCGATTCCCGCCGACTTCGACGCTTTCTGGGACGCGCGTCTCGCGAAGCTGCGCGCCACCCCGGCCGAGGCGACGGTGACGCCGCTCGCCTCGCGTTCCGACAAGGTCTTCTTCGCGAAGTTCTCCGTGCCGATGGCGGAGGACGCGTCGTTTCCGGCGCAGGGGCTTGTCGCCTACCCGAAGGCCGCGAAGGACGCCACGCTGCCGATGGAAGTCGCGTTTGCGGGCTATGGGCGGCCGAATTCGACGACGCTCGACGAGAGTCAGGCGCTGAAGGGCGGCGGGCGGATCCTCCTCGCGTTCACCAGCCAGGGCGAGGACCCGTGCGGGGATGCGGCCTACTACGACAACTTCCGCACGAACGTCTGCAAGGACTTCTGCTTCCGCAACAACGGTGGCGCGCCGGAGGAGACGGACTACGTCAAGATGCTCCTGCGCCATGCGCGCGCGCTCCAGTGGGCGAAGACGCTGCCGGCGTGGAACGGGCGCGACATCCTCACGCGCGGCGGGTCGATGGGCGGCTACCAGGCGCTGGGCGTCGCCGCGCTCGACCCGGACGTCTCGCGCGTCTCGGCCTTCATCCCGTGGTGCGCCGACCTGGCCGGGTGGAAGAACTTCGGCCGCCTCGGCGGCTGGGCGCCGGGCTGGACGCCCGCGCTCGACTACGTGTCGCTCGCCCACCTCGCGACGCGCGTGACGTGCCCGGTCACGATGACGATCGGCCTCGGCGACTACGTCTGCCCGCCGTCGGGCGAGGTCATCCTCTACGCGAACCTGCGCGGCCCGAAGAAGATGACCGTCAAGCAGAACATGGGGCACGGCTCCGAATACGGACCGGATGTCGAGACGTTCGCCCTCTCGTCGGACGAGGGGACGGAGGTGCGCACGGTCTCGCTGGACGGCGCGTGGCGTTTCCGCAAGACGGCCGGCAAGGGCGCCGGCGGCTGGACGGACGTCACGGTGCCGCACGACTGGTCGATCGCCGGGCCGTTCAACCCAGACGAGTCCGGCTGGACGGGCAAACTGCCGTGGAAGGGCGCGGGCGAATACGCGCGCACGTTCGCGCTTGCGGACGCGCAGATGCGCCGCCTGAAGGCGGGCGATGCGCGGGCCTACCTCGAGTTCGACGGCGTGATGGCGCGGCCGGAAGTCTTCCTGAACGGGCGCAGGGTCGGTGCGGGCGACTACGGCTATCTCGGCTTCGCGCTCGACGCGACGGACTTCATCGCGCCCGGCACGAACCTCCTGCGCGTGACGGCGACGACGATGCGCCAGCGGTCGCGCTTCTACTGCGGCGGCGGGCTCTACCGCAGCGTGCGCCTCGTGATCCGCCCGAAGGAGCACGTCGTGCCGGGAACGCTCGCGGTCACGACGCCCGAAGTCTCGCCCGCGCGGGCGCGCGTCCGCGTCGCCTACGTCTCGTCGACGAAAGGCCCGCAGACGAAGGAGTTCACGGTCGAGAGGCCGCGCCTCTGGGACGTGTACGACCCCCACCTCTACACGCTGGAGCTGCTCGGCGAGCGCTTCCGCTACGGCATCCGCACGGCGGCCTTCGACCCTGAACGCGGGTTCATCCTCAACGGCCGCCGCGTGCCGCTCAAGGGCGTCAACCTCCATGCGGACCTCGGCCCGGTCGGCATGGCCTTTGACCGCGACCTCGCGAAGCGCCAGCTGCGCACGATGCGGGACATGGGCGCGAACGCGATCCGCACGTCGCACAACTGCCCCGACCCGGCGTTTCTCGACCTCTGCGACGAGATGGGGTTCGTCGTGTGGGACGAGTGTTTCGACAAGTGGGAGGCGACAGCCGGGCGCCTGCCGGAGGAGAAGCTGGAGGACTACGTCTCGCAGGTCCTTGCGCGCTTCGTCCGCCGCGACCGCAACCATCCGTCCGTCGTCGTGTGGTCGATCGGCAACGAGATCTGGAAGGAGGGGCAGAAGGACGTCTGGAACTTCGGCGACTGGGGCGAGAGCGGCATGAACGCGGCGCGCTTCCGCCGGTTCCGCGACGCGGTGCGGGCGGAGGACGCGACGCGCCCCGTCGGCATCGGCTGCAACACGGCCGCGCGCGACCCGATGTACGCGGAGCTCGACCTCACCGGCTGGAACTACAACGGGAGCTACCGGAAGAACCACGAGGCGTTCCCGACGAAGCCGGTCGTCTATTCCGAGTCCGCCTCGGCCGTCTCCGACGCGGGCTTCTACGGGCGCCTGCCGCAGGGGAAGACGGACTACGCGCGCGACACGCTGCAGGTCTCGTCCTACGACCACTGTGCGGCGCCGTGGAGCGACATCCCGGACGTCGAGTTCGCGCGGATGGCGCGCGACGCCTACTGCGCGGGCGAATTCGTCTGGACGGGCATCGACTACCTCGGCGAGCCGACGCCCATCGCCAACGGCCCGACGTTCGGCATCCGGACCAACGAGGCGGAGACGGCGCGCAGCTCCTACTTCGGCATCGTCGACCTCATCGGCGCGCCGAAGGACCGCTACTTCCTCTACCGCAGCCACTGGAACGCGAACGGGGAGACGGTGGCGATCTGCCCGTCGCACTGGAACTTCGCGGCGCCGACCCCGGTCTACGTCTACACGTCCGGCGATTCGGCCGAGCTGTTCCTGAACGGGCGCTCCCTCGGCGTCCGCCGGAAGGGCGACGCGCCCGAACGCACCGCCGCGCTCACGAACGCCTACTACGACGTCTGTGCGGACTACCGCCTGCGCTGGTTCGACGTGCCGGCCGTGCCGGGCGAACTGCGGGCGGTCGCGTCGCGGGCGGGGAAGGTGATCGGCGAGGCGACCGTCCGCACGGCGGGCGCGGCGGCCGCGATGCGGCTGAGGGCCTGTCCCCACAACGCGCCGGACGCCCGGACGCGCGTCTTCTTCGCCGAGGCGACGGACGCGCAGGGCGTCCTGGTGCCGGACGCGGCGATGCGCGTCGCCTTCGCGCTGTCGGGCGCGGGCGAGATCGTGTCCGTCGGGAACGCGAATCCGCGCGCCACGGAGTCGTTCAAGGCGACGGCCTCGCATCCGCTCCATTACGGGCGCGCGGCCGTCTACGTGCGGCGGACGGGGCCGGGGCGAATCGTCCTGCGGGCGGAGGCGTCGGGCCTGAAGGCCGCCGAAGTCGAATTCTGAGGAACACATAAGGAAGGGAAAAAGGAAATGCAGAAGGAAATGCCGGTGCAGAAGAAGATGCTGGCCTTGCTCGTGGGGGCGCTTGGCGCCGCCCTGGGCGGGGGCGCGGCCGAGTCCGCCGCGCCGCGCGCGACGGGCGAATGGCTGGACACGGGGTGGAGGTTCTCCCGCTACCATGCGGTGCGGGAGCCGAGGGGCGCGGAGCGTCCCGACTTCGACGCCTCGGGCTGGCGGACCGTGCGTCTGCCGCACGACTGGGGCGTGGAGTTCCCGTTCTCCGAGAAGGTCGAGGGCGTCCTGGGCCGCCTGCCTTACTTCGGCACGGGCTGGTACAAGCGCGACTTCACGGTGACGGACGAGCAGCGGCGCGGGCGCGTCTTCCTCGACTTCGGCGGCGCGATGTCGCTGACGACCGTCTACGTCAACGGGCGGAAGGTCGGCGAGCGTCCGTTCGGCTTCATCTCGTTCCGCGTGGACGCGACGGACGCGCTCGTGCCGGGCGCGCGGCAGCACGTGGCGGTGCGGATCGAGAACCGCCGGGGCAGCGGACGCTGGTATCACGGCGGCGGCCTCTACCGCCGCGTGCGGCTCACGTTCGCGCCGAAGGTCCACGTCGACACGTGGGGCGTGACCGTGCGCAGCACCGTGCGGGGCAGGGACGCCGAGGTGACGGCGGACGTGAAGGTCGCCGGCGGCGCGGGCACGGTCGCCTGCACCGTCTTCGACGGGGCGCGCCCCGTCGCGACGCTCGCGGACGGGCGCGGCGTCATCCGCGACGTGCATCTCTGGGACGTGGACGATCCGCACCTCTACGTGCTGGAGGTGCGCGTGACCGCCGCCGACGGCGAGACGGACGTCTACCGCCAGCCGTTCGGCGTGCGGACGGTCGAGTTCCGACCGAAGGAGGGGATGTTCCTCAACGGCCGCTACCTGAAACTGCGCGGCGTCTGCCAGCATTCGGACACGGGCGCGCTCGGCACGGCCGCCTACGCGCGCGCCTTCGAGCGCCAGCTCGAGCTCCTGAAGGGCATGGGCGCGAACGCCGTCCGCACGTCGCACAACCCGCCGAGCGTCGAGATGCTGGACGCCTGCGACCGGCTCGGCCTCCTCGTGATGGACGAGGCGTTCGACATGTGGACGATCCGCAAGGGCGGGCCCAACGCCTACACGCGCTACTTCAACGACTGGTGGAAGACGGACCTCACGGACTTCATCCGCCGCGACCGCAACCACCCGTCCGTCGTGATGTGGTCGATCGGCAACGAGGTCGGCGAGCAGTGGAAGCCGGAAATCGGCCTCCCGATCGCCTCGAACCTCGTCGCGACGTGCCATGCGGAGGACCCGACGCGCCCGGTGACGATCGGCTGCGACGCCCGCGCGACGTGGACAAACGGCTACGTGCAGGTCGTGGACGTCTTCGGCGTCAACTACAAGGCCGACCTCTACGGGGACTTCTACCGCCTCTTCCCCGGCAAGGGGCTCGTCGGCACGGAGACGGAATCGCTCCTCTCGACGCGCGACGCCTACTATTTCCCGGAGGACGACGACTGGGGTTCCCTTGAACGGCCCAACTACCGGGGCATGTACGACTTCCAGGTGTCGAGCTACGAGAAGTACACGATCCGTCCCTCCAACACGGCGCCGGAGATCGAGTTCAAGGCGCAGCGGCAGTTCCCGCAGTGCTACGGGTGCTTCGTCTGGACGGGCTTCGACTACCTCGGCGAGCCCTCGCCCTACGAACGTGCCCAGCCGTACCACCGGGCGAGTTCGCCGGAGAAGCGGGCCGAGATGGACGCCTTCCGGGCGCAGTACGGCACGAACGCCTGCCCGTCGCGCAGTTCCTACTACGGCATCTTCGACCTGTGCGGCTTCCCGAAGGACCGCTACTGGAGCTACCGCGCGGAATGGCGGCCGGACGTGCCGACGGCGCACATCCTGCCGCACTGGACGTGGCCGGGGCGCGAAGGGCGCCTCACGCCCGTCCACGTCTACGCGAACGGCGACGAGGCGACGCTCTACGTCAACGGCAAGTCGCAGGGGCGGCGGCTGAAGGACGAGGCGCTGCGGTTCATGTGGAACAACGTCCGCTACGAGCCGGGCGAGGTGAAGGTCATCGTGATGAAGGACGGCAAGTTCTGGGCGAAGGCCGTGCGCCGGACGGCGGGGCCCGCCGCGCGGCTGGAGGCGGCCGCCGACCGCACGACGCTCAAGGGCCTTCAGGATCTCGCCTACGTGTCGCTCGCGCTGCGCGACCGGCAGGGCACGGTCGTGCCGGAAGCCGACGTGGAGCTGACGTTCACGGCGTCCGGCGCGGTGGAGGTCATCGGCCTCTGCAACGGCGACCCGACGGACTGGACGGGCTTCCAGGCGGGGCGGCAGAAGACGTTCCACGGCCTCTGCCAGGCGGTGGTGCGCGTCCGCGAGGGCGCGACGGGGCCCGGCTCGCTCGTCGCCACGGGCGGCGGCCTGTCCGCGAAGGTCGATTTCACGGTCCTGCCGGACGGGGAGGGCCTGAAAGAATGAGGGCGCGGCAGACGTTGGGGCGCGGCCTGGCGCTCGCGGGCGCCCTGCTCCTGACGGCCACGCCGTCCCGTGCCGCGACGTGGCGGCTCTCCTTGGAAGACCTCGCGCGCGGAACGCCGTCGGCGACGGGTACGAACGGCTTCGCGGTCTGCCGGTTGGAGCCAGGCGCCGGGCCGTCCGGCGGCGCGGCCCTGCACCTCAAGGACGATGTCGCCGGGCGCGTCAACAACGTGTTGACCTACCGCTTTGCGTCGGCAGAGGTCGCGCAGATGCGCGGGCGGACGCTCGGCCTTTCGGCGAAGGTGCGGCAGGCTGCCGCCAGCTCGCCGGCGGACGTCGGCTTCTCGCTCGGCGCGTTCGGCGCGAAGGGCGTCTCGCGCGCAATTGGCATGGGGACGCGGGGCGCGACGCCGTGGCAGACGCTGCAGGTCAAGGTGCGCGTCCCCGCCGACGCGCGGCAGGTCGTCGTGAACCTCAACTGTGCGAACGGGTGGGGCGGAACGGGCGAGGCCTGGTTCGCCGACTTCGTGCTGACGGACGATCCGGCCGACCGTCCGAAGATGGACGTGGCCGACTTCCGTGCGCTCGACGAATACGCCTACCGTCTGCCGCCGGCGACGAACGACACGCCGGAGGCCGCCGCCGCCCGCCGGAGCTACCGCGAGCAGCGGCCGCAGGAGGAGGACGGCAAGGAACGCCCGGAGATCCGCGACGGCACGTTCTGGTATCGGGGGCGCCCGCACTTCTTCGTCGGGCCCTGGGTCTACAACCGCACGGAGATGGACTGGCGGGCCGACGGAAAGGACAAGCTCGGCATCGGCCACATCGCCTACCGCGAGCCGCCGGGCACGAACGTCTGGGCGGCGGTCGGCTTCGACTCGCTGCAGATCTCCGCCGCGCCCGCACGCTACGGCGCGCTCCTGCGGGGATTCCCCGTCGAGGCGTTCCGCCGGCTGGGCGACCCGGACTGGAAGGTTGCCGAACAGCGGCTGGACGCCTACTTCGCGCGCTTCGGCGGCGCGATGCCGATGGTGATGGACTTCGCGTTCGGCTATCGCGGCCTGTACGGGAAGGACGTCGGCCGTCTGCTCGACCAGCGCAAGGGCGCCTGGCACGACTTCGTGCCGCTCTGCCCGGAGACGCCGGAGGGGCGCGCCTACTACCGCGACTACTTCCTCGGCGGGACGCGCGCGGCGATGCGGCGCGGCGCGAACGTCTTCCTCTACGAGCTCTTCAACGAGTCGTCCTACAACTGCATGTGTCGCGCGAACGTCGTCGCCTTCGCGAAGGAGATGAAGCGCCGCTACGGCACGGTCGCCGCCGCCAACGCGACGTGGGACACGGACTTCGACCACTTCGCCGAAGTCGCCGCCCAGACCGACCTGAAGCAGTATCCGGGCGTCTGGTACGACTGGTGCGGCTTCGCGACCGAACGCTACGTCGCGCTCCTCCGGGCCGGACGCGACGCCGTGCGGTCGGTCGACCGCCGCAGCCGCATCTACTTCGCGGAACAGGCGGCGGGGACGCCGCCCGCGTGGCGCGGCATGGACTACCGCCGGATCGCCGATGCGCTGGACGTCCTCTCGGTCGAGGGCGGCTTCCAGTACGGTTCGCGGAGCGGCTACACGGCCACGAACATGGCCGAGGCCGTCTGCGCGACGGGCGGCTCGCGCCACTTCTACAACCTCGACTTCTACCAGGCGCTCGTGCGCGGAAAGCCCGAAAAGGCGCTCGTCAACGACGAGCACTACTGCACGCGCTTCGAGAACGGCGAACGCGTGCCGTCCAAGGCGACGGACTACATCTCGTCGCTCTGGATGGAGGCCCTGCACGGCCTGTCGGCCGCCTACTTCTACGTTTGGGACAAGCGCTCGTTCGACTACCAGGATCTGAAGGGCGCCTACGCGAACGTGCGGAAGCCGAGCTACAAGTGCTCGTCGCTTCTCAACCCCTACAACGTCCGGCCGGAGGATCTCGACGCCTTCAAGCGCTTCCGCGCCGAGTTCGAGCCGTATGCGGACAAGGTTCTGCCGCAGCCGCGCGTCAAGCCGGCGACGGTCGCCGTCTTCTTCTCGAAGGCGTCGGAAATCCACTACGACGCCTTCCCGCGCTACGACAAGTCGGAGTCGCCCTGGCACCCGCCGAAGAACACGGTCGTGTCGGACTGGTATCTGCGCCTCCTGCATGCGCTCTATCCGGTGAAGGTCGTCTTCGAGGAGGATCTCGGCCGCCTCGGGCCGGAAGTCGCCGCGCTCGTCTTCCCGGGGGCACCGTGCGCGGATGACGCGACGATCGCCGCCGCGTCGGCGTTCGCCGCGAAGGGCGGGCTCGTCGTTACGGGGCCGGACGCCTTTGCCTACGATTCCTACCTGAAGCCGCGCGCCGAAGCCCGTCGCGGTGGCTTCCGCCGGGCGGCGACGGCCGACGACGTGCTCGCCGCGCTCGCGGCGGCGAAGGTGCGCCGCTACGCCGCGTTGGAGCCGACGGACGGAAAGGGCTCGCTGCGGGCGGCGGACGTGCAGGTCTGCGACCGGGGCGCGTTCAAGCTCGTCACGGTCTTCAGCCTGGAAGCCGGCGACACGCGGCGCGTGAAGCTGCGCCTCCGGCATCTCGACGGCGCGGGGCCGTGGCGCGTCAAGGACGTCGTGACGGGGCGCGTCCTGTCGGCGCGGGCGACGCCGGCGGATCTGGTGCAGGGTCTGCCGCTCGACGTGCCGCCGCAGGAGCGTGTCGTGCTCGTCTGCGAGCAAGACGCGGCCTCGGTCGCGAAAGGAGAACGATGAGGCGGCTTGCGGGGATGCTGCTGTGCGCGGGCTTGGGCCTCGCGGCGATGTCGGTCGCGGCGGCGGACGGCACGAGCGCCGTCTGCGTCTGGAACACGGCGCAGAAGCCGCAGCCGGTGCGCGTGGAGGGGCTGGGTGAGCCGTCCGCTGCGTTCGCCCCGTCCGGCACGCCGACCACGGGCGACCTCCCCGCCAATTCCCTGCGCCTTCTCGTCTTCGACTTGGCGCTACGCGCGACCACAAAACCGTCGGCGCGCCCTCGGCGTCCCGCCGAGTTCGGCCTGCGGAGCGTCGTTGGGTCTGAAGCCTGCGGCTTCGCCCGTCGCCGCTCCGCCGTCCGCACCTCTTCGAGTTGCGCCGCGCCGACGGGCACGAAAGCCGCGCGTGGCGCGGACACGAAAACGTGGACAGCCTTGCGTCGAGACACGAAAAGGCTTCGCGATTCCACTCGAACGATACCCAACATTTTTCAGTCTTTCTCCGTGCCTCCGTCACTCCGTGTGAGGCATTCCATGCTCCTGCAACGGCCAACAATGTTTCGAGAAGGACGCGAAAGCCTTTTCGTGTTTCGACGGACAAGCGAGGCGTTTTCGTGTCGCACCCTCGGTGCGCGTTCGTGTCGACACGGCCGCGAAACCCCGAAGGGGGAGGACGCGCGAGCGGTGGCGGACGATGCCGTAGGCATCGAGACCGACGACGTTCGCGTGGCCTCAATCGCGCAACGCGCGATTTTGCGGCTGTGTCGTTTCGTGGTCGCGCGACAGCGCAGCTGCGACGATGCCGTTTCAGAAGCTTAAGGTAAGGACACACATAATTCACATCACGAGTCATCAGCAAAAACAAAACAACAAGGAGAAACACACATGAAGCAACCCATCAGAAAAATCGCCGCGATCGGTCTCGCGGCACTTGGCGCCGCCGCCTCTGTGCGCGCGGAAATCTCCCTGACGCCGGCCTACGACGAGCCGACGCTTGAAATCACGGTCGCGGACGGCGAGACGACGCTGGGCGACTGGCTCGCCGAAAACGGGAAGACGCTCGACGGCGTGAAGACGCTCGTCAAGAAGGGCGCGGGCCGCCTCAGCTCGACCAGCGATATCTCGGCGACGTTCGGCGGCGACATCGTGGTCGAGGAGGGCGTCTTCTCGGCGTCTCGCCCCGGCGCGCTCGGTGCGGACACGGGCGCCGTCTACGTGCAGGACGGTGCGCAGTATCTCGTCGATCCGGCGGACGGCTATGAGAATGCGACGTTCAGTCTCGACGGCAAGCCGCTCGTCGTCGCCGGCTTGGGGCCGAGCGGCGACGGCGCGATCCGCCACATGGCGAAGTACTACGTGACGCGCGCTCTGGGCGACATCTACCTGACAGCTGACGCCCTGCTCGTCATCGCGGGAGAGAAGGGCGACATTCGCCATAGCAAGACGATTTCCTGCAACGGCAAGACGCTGACAGTCCGCAGCCTGTCGAGTCCGCGCTGGGGCTTTATCGGCAACTCCTGGGTGCGCGGCCCCGGGACTTTTGTTCCGGACTGCGTCGTGATGCTTGGCGGCGACGGCGGCTTCACGAACGGCGTCGAGGTCGTGGCCGGCCGCGAACTGCAGTCTTGGGGCAGCAAGGGCCATTCCGACAGCACGTTGCATATCCCGGAGAGCGGAGCCGTCTGGAAAGTCGCCGGCAATACGAAGTTTACGACGTCCTACAACCGCTGGGACGGCACTGTACAACTGGACGGCCCGTTCGCGCTGACGAAGTATGCCGCGACGGCGGACTATGCGTCAGAGGAGTCTGTTACGTTCGCCGGCCCTGTGCATGGCGTGGGCTCGTTCGTGTCGGGTGGCAGCAGACTTGACGATTTGCGCGACGGCTGGACGCACCTTCACCTGATGAACGGCGCAAACGACTTTCAGGGCGGCGTCGTCAAGGTCGGCGGTTCGGTCAACCTCTATGCGGCCGGCGCCCTGCCGCGCGACGGCGGCGCGCTTGTCCTCTCGAACTCGGTCGTCACGCTGCACGGCGACGGGGCGTGGTCGCTGCCCGACCTGCACGTGGTCGGCACGGGGCTCGTCACGACGGCGACGTCCGTTGTGCCGAACGTCTCCGAGAATCCGCTGAGACCGACCTTTACGCGCGGCAGCGTGAAGAGCGTCGTCAAGGAAGGGGCGGGCGATCTTGTCGTCAATTCCGCCTACGCGACGCCGTTGCTCGACGTGCGCGAAGGAACGGTCTCGCTCGCGGTGGGCGAGGCGAACGCCTACGGTCCATCTGGACTTGTCGCGGGCTACCGTGTCTTTGGCAACCAGGCCGAACTGGACGCTGCCTTCGCGTCCGAAGAGCTTTACGCGACGGGCGTCGTCAACCGTGTCACGATCAGCGATACGCAACCGGGCGACGACGCGACCAAGTTCAATGCCCAGCACGCCGCGAACTCGTTCTGGACGTATTCGGGCTACATCTGGAATCGCGCGGAAACGGCGCAGACATGGACGTTCCTTCTCAAGCAGAATGCCAAGACTCAACTTTACATCGACGGCAAACAGATTCTCGAACAGGAAGGGGAAAAGCCGAAAGTCGTCCAGAAGGAGATGACGCCGGGCGCGCATCGCTTCGTCCTGCGCATGGGCTCGGGCAATGGCTGGGCCGGCACGTCAAACGGCAGCGTCTTGTGGGCGGATCGCATGAAGGGCTTTTGCATCGACTTCAACGGTGGCGCGGAGCCCGAACTCAAGACGCGGGTCAATGACGCGGGCACGACGGAGAGCTACTACGACTTCACCGCCTATACGCGGCCGATGGACGACGGGTCGGGCAGTCTCTTCACGCTGACGGACGATCCGCTGACGCCGTCGCACACGCAGCTGGCGGTCGCGACGCTGCGCGGCCTGTCCGGCGCGGTCGTGAACGCCAACGGCGTCGACCAGCAGGTGGACGAGCTGGTCGGCTATCCGACGGTGAAGAACGGCGGACTGCGCGTCGCGAACGCCTATCGTCTCGAAGGGGCGATGGCGCCCGGCTGCGCGAAGGTCGAAGGCACGCTGACGTTTGCGGAGGGGTGCGCCTTTTCGGTTGACGACGCGAAGGCCCTGCGCCAGGGCGTCCGCGCGGCGGGCCGGTCGTTCCCCTGCGTGATTGCCGAGGCGACGAAGATCGTCGGCTGTCCCGTCCCCGCGAGCGCGGAGTGGGAGGTGTCCGTGGACGCGACCGGCACGAAGCTGATCCTGGACCGCAAAGGCCCCGGCCTGCTGCTTCTGATTCGATAAAGACTTTTCTTCAACTCATCAACAAACCCGAAAGGAAAAAAACACATGAACATGAACCTCAATCGTCGTCACTTCATCCTCGGCAGCGCGGCGGCCGCCACGCTCGCCGGCTGCGCCACGAACAAGGTGGGGCTGCGTCCGCTCAAGCCGGGCGAGAAGCGCCGCTTCGCGATGATCGGCTGCGGCATTCAGATGCGCGGCCTCATCGCCCAGTTCCTCAACCCCGCGAACAACGCGCAGGGCGTCGTCGCCGCCGTCTGCGACTGCGACAGGGTGCGCCGCGCCGATGCGCAGAAGCGCGTCAACGACGCCTACCGGAACAGCGCGTGCAAGGCCTACGCCGACTTCCGCGACGTGCTCGCCGACCCGACGATCGACGCGGTCTGCATCGCGACGCCCGACCACTGGCACGCCTACATCTCGGTCGAGGCGATGAAGCACGGCAAGGACGTCTACTGCGAGAAGCCGCTGACGTTCTCCATCGACGAGGCGCGAAAGGTCATCGCCGCGCAGAAGAAGTACGGGCGCGTCTTCCAGACCGGCTCGATGCAGCGCAGCTGGGCGAACGTCTCCGAGTTCCGCACGGCGTGCATGATCGTCCGCAACGGCGGCATCGGCGACCTCAAGTACGTGGACGCGAACTACGGGCGCGGTGGCAGCAAGCTTGGCGGCCCGTCGCACCCCGTGCGCTTCTTCGACAAGCCGGAGAACGCGGCGGCCGAGGGCGCGCCGAACCCGGACGTCGACTGGAACATGTGGCTCGGCCCGGCGAAGTGGCGCCCCTACTCCGACCAGCTCGCGCCGCGCGGCGTCAACAAGTTCTACCCGATGTTCTGGCGCTTTGACGACGACATCGGCTCGGGCTACAACGGCGACTGGGGCGCGCACCACCTCGACATCGCGCAGTGGGGCATGGACATGGACGACTCCGGCCCGTACAGGATCATCCGCTCGGACGAGCCGTATTCGACGAGCCTCTTCCACGGCGGCCGCCGCCAGTTCGGCATGAAGATGCTTTTCAAGTCAAAGAAGGACGGCTCGGACATCGAGCTCTACCACGGGCCGTTCGGCGTGTGGGGGACGGTCTTCTACGGCACGAAGGGCATCGTCGCGGTGAACCGCGGCAAGGTCGCCGTCTGGCGGACGGAGGGTCTCGTGAAGCCGACGGCCGAGGTGCGCAAGGCGCTGCAGGACATGACGTTCGCGGGCGGAACCGTCATCGCGGCGTCCGTCGGCAAGGACTACGGCACGGACTCCGCCGCGAAGAAGGACAACGCGCTCGCGCAGGCGCTCGAGACGCTGATCGCGCACTTCGGCCTGAAGAGCGCGCCGGTGCAGCTCTACAAGAGCGCGAACCAGGTGCGGAACTTCTGCGAATGCGTCGAGACGCGCGGCGAGACGGTCTCGCCGGCCTCGGTCGGCGCACGTTCGGGCGTGCTGTGCCTCCTCTGCAACCTGAGCTACCAGCACGACACGGGCTTCGACTGGGATCCCGTGCGGATGGACTTCGCGGACGGCAACCCGAAGCGCCTCTCGCTCGCGCGCGCCGATTCCCGCGGCTGGGACATCGTCGTCTGACAGTCGGGCCGTCGGCTCGACAGCTCTCGCCGGAACCGATTCGTTCCGATTGCCTTCGCCGGCCCGTGGGTCGGCGAATTTTGGTATAATACGCAAAATTTCCGAAAGGTTCTACAAGAAGGTTCTAAAAAGATGTTCAAGCCGGTCTCGAACAAGGTCGCGTTTCCGAAGATGGAGGAGGAGATCCTCAAGGTCTGGGAGAAGAATTCGACATTTGAGAAGTCCCTCAAGCGCAACGAGGGCAAGGAACGCTACAAGTTCTACGACGGGCCTCCGTTCGCGACGGGCCTGCCGCACTACGGCCATCTGCTCGCCGGCACGATCAAGGACATCGTGCCGCGCTACCAGACGATGCGCGGCAAGTACGTCGAGCGCCGCTTCGGCTGGGACACGCACGGCCTGCCCATCGAGGCCCTCGCGCAGGACGCGCTCGGCGTCGCGGGCGCGCCCGAGATCAAGGCCCTGGGCGTCGACAAGTTCAACGAGCAGTGCCGCTCGATGGTGCTGAAGTACGTCTCGGAATGGCGCAAGACCGTCACGCGCATGGGCCGCTGGGTCGACTTCGACCACGACTACAAGACGATGCAGCCGGAGTTCATGGAGACGATCTGGTGGGTCTTCAAGCAGCTTTGGAACCAGGGCCGCGTCTACCGCTCGCACCGCATCATGCCGTACTCGTGGAAG
Organism: uncultured Kiritimatiellota bacterium; assembly: GCA_934675625.1. GTDB lineage: Bacteria > Verrucomicrobiota > Kiritimatiellia > RFP12 > UBA1067 > UBA1067. The sequence goes on along the minus strand of CAKURH010000039.1, from coordinate 17,540 downwards.
CTCTCGACGCCGCTCTCGAACTTCGAGGCCGGCTCGAACTACAAGGACGTGCAGGACCCGACCGTGACGGTCAGGACGCCCGTTGTCGAATCGCCGAACACGCGAATCGCCGAATGGGTGCAAGGCGGCGCGACCGTCTACCTCCTCATCTGGACGACGACGCCGTGGACGCTGCCGGAGAACCTGATGATCTGCGCGGGCGCGTCGATCGACTACGTCGCCGTGCGCGACCTCACCGATGACGCGCGGCCGATCTACGTCATGGCGAAGGCGCGGCTCTCGACGCTCTTCCGCAAGCCGGAGCAGTACGAGCTCGTCGCCGAGTTCAAGGGTGACGCGCTGAAGGGGACGCGCTACGCGCCGATCTTCCCGTACTATGCCGACAAGGCCGCCGAGGGCGCGTTCCGCGTCCTCAACGACGACTACGTGACGACCGACGACGGCACGGGGCTCGTCCACATCGCCCCGGCGTACGGCGAGGACGACTTCCGCGTCTGCCAGGAGGCCGGCATGAAGGCCATCGTCGATCCGCTTGACGCGGCCTGCGCGTTCACGGACGAGATCCCGGAGTACAAGGGGCGCTTCTGCAAGGACTGCGACAAGGACATCATCAAGCGCCTCAAGGCCGAGGGCAAGCTCGTCCACCAGGCGACGATCACCCACTCGTATCCGTTCTGCGACCGCACCGACACGCCGCTCATCTACCGCGCGATCGACGCTTGGTACGTGCGCGTCGAGGACCTGCACGCGCGCCTCGCGAAGAACAACGCGACCGTCCACTGGACGCCCGCCTACGTCGGCGAGAAGCGCTTCGGCAACTGGCTGGAGGAGGCGCGCGACTGGAACATCTCGCGCAACCGCTTCTGGGGCAGCTGCATCCCGGTCTGGATCAACGACGACGACCCGAACGACATGATCTGCGTCGGCTCGATCACGGAGCTGGAGGCCCTGTCGGGCGAGAAGGTGACCGACCTCCACAAGCATTTCGTTGACAAGGTCGTCATCCGCAGGGACGGCAAGACCTACCACCGCACACCCGAAGTGCTCGACTGCTGGTTCGAGTCGGGCTCGATGCCCTACGCCCAGCAGCATTATATGGGGGTGAAAAATTCCACTGGTGGGGTTCGGGGAGATCTCTCCCCGTCCGTTCGAACGGACGGGGCCTCTGGCAGCCCCGCGCCCTTGCCCGTCGATGATGTAGTTTCTCGCTTCTTCCCGGCCGACTTCATCGCCGAGGGGCTGGACCAGACGCGCGGGTGGTTCTACACGCTCATGGTGCTCGGCACGTGCCTCTTCGACCAGAGCCCGTACCGGAACGTGATCGTGAACGGGCTCGTCCTCGCCGAGGACGGCAAGAAGATGTCGAAGCGGCTGAAGAACTACCCCGACCCGAACCTCATGCTCGACACGTACGGGGCGGACGCGATTCGCCTCTACATGATCTACTCGCCGGTCGTGAAGGCCGAATCGCTGAAGTTCTCCGAGAACGGCGTCAAGCAGATCCTGCGCGACCTGCTGATCCCGTGGTGGAACGCCTACTCGTTCTTCGTCACCTACGCGAACGTCGACCGGTTCCATGACGCGGAGGTCGTCTACCCCGAAAGCGCGAACGTGCTCGACCGGTGGATCGTCTCGTCGATGGAGACGCTGATCGCCGACGTCACGGCGGCGATGGACGTCTACGACCTGCAGAAGTCGGTGCGCCCGTTCGTCAAGTTCATCGAGGACCTCACGAACTGGTACATCCGCCGCAGCCGCCGCCGCTTCTGGAAGTCGACGGACGACGGCGACAAGCTTGCCGCGTACCGGACGCTCCGCTACGTGCTCGTGCAGCTCGCGAAGGTCGCCGCGCCGTTCACGCCGTTCATCGCCGAGGAGATCTACTCGAACCTGAAGGGCGCGAGCGACCCCGAGTCGGTGCACCTCTGCGATTTCCCGACGGCGAACGCCGCCGCACGCCAGCCCGCGCTCGAACGGGCGATGGCGGACGTCATGACCGTCGTCGAGCTCGGCCGCCGCCTGCGCGCGGACAACAACTTGAAGGTGCGCCAGCCGCTTGCGGCGATCCGCGTCGCGGGGATGGGGGACGCGAATGAAGGAAGAGGGAAAAAGGAAGAAGGAAGAAGTGCGGAGGGAAGAAGTGCGGAATTGACGGCCCTCATCCTCGACGAGCTGAACGTCAAAAAGGTCGAGTTCATTGCGGACGAGACGGCGCTCTGTGACGTCACGTTCAAGGCGAACTTCAAGACGCTCGGCAAGAAGTGCGGGCCGAAGATGAAAGCCGTCGCGGCGGCGATCGCCGCGTTGGCAAAGGACGGGGCCACGCTTTGGCCCAAGGTGATCGAAGGTGTCGAAATCACCCTTGATGACGTCTTGGTCACCCGCAAGCCGAAGGAAGGGCTCGTCGTCGCGTCCGAAGGGGCGGTCGTCGTCGGACTGGAGACGGCGCTGACCCCCGAACTTGTCGCCGAGGGCAACGCCCGCGAATTCGTGAGCCACGTCCAGGCGATGCGCAAGGAGGCCGACTTCGAGGTCACGCAGCGCATCAAGGTCGCGGTCGCGTGCGACGCCGAGCTGAAGGCCGCGCTCGCGGCGCATCTCGACTACGTGAAGAGCGAAATCCTTGCGGTCGAGTTGACGGTCACCGACGGCGCGGGCGACGTCGACCTCAACGGACACCAGACGGCCATCGCGGTCGAGAAGGCTTAACGTGTGCGGCATGGAGGGGAAGTGGTCGGACTGGCGGGGATCGGACCCGCGACCCCAACATTAAAAGTGTCGTGCTCTACCAGCTGAGCTACAGTCCGAACGGGGTTGCAAAACGGCGCGTATTATACCAAATCTTGTTCCGCCTGTGCAACCGCGCGGGACTGATTTTTGGTATACTACGCCCAATGGGCAAGCTTTTCTGGCAGATCTTCAAATACGGCGTCATCGGCGTGCTGGCGACGGCCGTCAACCTCGTCGTCGCCGAACTGTGCGCGGCGTACGTCTGGCCGTGCCTCGGCCCCGACGACCTCTTCGTCAAGTACTGCGGCTTCGCGAGCGCGGCGGTGCCGGACGCGGCGCGGGCGCTGCTCGCCGTCTATTGCAACCTCGTCGGCTTCTTCGTCGCGAACGTCCTCTGCTGGCTCCTGAACCGCAAGTTCGTCTTCACACCGGGGCGGCACGGTTGGCTCGTCGAATATGCGCTTTTCCTTGCGGGCAGCGGCTTCGCGATCCTCTGCGGCTCGGCGGTCATCTGGGCGCTCGTCCGCTATCAGGGGATGCAGACGACGTACTCGTTCGTCGTCAACGTGATGGTCTCGGTGGCCGTCAACTTCGTCGTCCGCAAGTTCTTCGTCTTCAAGGGCTGAATCCACAATGAAAGAGTCAATCTGTTCACTCGTCCTCCTCGCCGTCACGGCCGTCGCCTGCGGTGCGGACGGCGACATCCTCAGCGCGACGCAGATCGTCGCGGAGCGGACGGCGCGCGAGGCGGCCGAGAAGGCCGTCGCCGACATCGCCGTGAAGGCCGCGCAGGAATCCGTCAACGCGGCGGTGAAGGCCGCCGTCGAGAAGGCGACGAAGGACGTCGCGAGCGCGGCGGCCGCGCGGGAGAATGCGGAGGCCGCCGCCGAGAAGGCGAAAGCCGAGCGCAAGGAGGGCCAACGGCAGATCGAGACGCGCATTTTCCGCCTCAACCACGCCTCCGCCGCCGAGGTCGCCGACAACTTCAACACGATGTGGAGCGGCGACTTCGGCGCGGACTGGAAGGTCTCGAAGATGGCCGTCGCGTTCCCCGAGCCGAACGTCGTCATGGTCACGGCGCCGCGCCTCATCCTCGACGCCTGCGAGAAGTCCGTCCGCGAGCTCGATGTCGAGGCCCAGCAGGTCTACATCGAGGCGCGCTTCGTCGAGCTCGGCAACACGGCTTCGCACAAGCTCGGCATCGACTGGTCGATGCTGGACGGCATGAAGGGCTCGCTCGGCATCAACGCCGGCTACAACGAGCGCAAGATGGAGGGCGTCAGCACGTACAACAGCTCGGACAACAGCTACACGCTCTCCTCTGCGGCGAATGCGGGCGTTCAGAAGGCAAACCTCTCGCACGTGAACGTGACGCTCGGCATGAGCGACCTCTACGTCGTCCTGCGCGCGCTGGAGGCGAGCGAGGACGCGCGGACGTTCTCCAACCCGAAGATCATCGTCTCGTCCGGCAAGAAGGCGACGGTCGACATGACGACGAAGTACCCGAACGTGACGGTCGCCGTCAAGCGCACGATCAACGACTCGACGCAGTCGATCGACCTGGACATGAAGATGGCGGCCATTCCGGGCGAGGACTCGCTCATGTTCGCGAAGGAGGCGTTCTTCAGCTGGGGCATCTCGCTCGACGTCACGCCGCGCATCTCGACGAACGGGCTCATCAACGTGACGATCGTGCCGACGATCAGCTCGCTGGACACGAGCGTCGAGAGCTCCGGCTTCATCCAGTCCGCCGACTCGACGGGGACGTCCAGCAAGTATCCCGTCATCAACGTGCAGCGCCTGCTGACCGAGTTCAACATGGCGAGCGGCATGACGGCGGTCATCGGCGGCCTTTCGCGTACCGTCGAGCGTCAGGTTGACAGCGGCATCCCGTGGCTGCGGGACTGGTGGTGGATCGGCCCGCGCCTCTTCGGCTCGAAGCAGCGCATCAAGGAGCAGAAGGAGATCATCGTCTTCGTGACCGTCGGTCTGGTCGATCCCCGGAACATCGCGAAGGACGCGGGCCTGCCGAAGAACGCCGTCCTCGGGCGCCAGTACACGGAGGACATCCGCCGCGAGCCGGGCGACCGCCGTCGCCGCACCGAGGGCATCCAGTCGCTTGACCTCCGTCCGCTGGAGGAGCAGTATCGGGATCCGCGCCGGACGAACCGCGTCCAGCGCGTCTTGCTGGACGACTACATGCCGTTTCGGCGCGAGGCGGAGGACTACGATTAGTCCATTTGAGGCCACGCGGTAAAGACAAACACGAAGGGAAAAACTTATGAAAAAGGGAGTTGCTGTTTTCGTTCTCGCAATCGCCGGCGCGGCGTTTGCCGACAAGGTCGAACTGAAGTCCGGCTCGTTCCTGACGGGCACGGTCAAGTCCGTCGCGCGTGATACGGTCATCTTCGTGTCCGATGACCTCGGCGACGTGACGATCCCGGTCGCGAACATCGTAAATCTCGACGTCGGCGAGCATGTCGTGCAGCGGCTGGACCTGAGCGAGACGTCGCGGTCGCTCGCCGTCGCGAACGGCGCGTTCGTCGTCGGCGGTCAGCCGCTCGACATGGCCGACGTCAAGGCGATCGATCCCGTTCCCGAAAAGTGGCACGGCAGCGTGACGGCCGCCTACACCGGCAAGCGCGGCAACACCTACGAGGACACGGGGGCCGTGCGCGCCGAGGTGAACCGCAAGTGGGAGAAGGACCGCTTTTTGGCGCGCGTCGCCTACGACTACGGCATGAACGGCACGTCGACGACGGACAACAAGAAGACGACGGACGAGTGGGAAGCCGAGGTCAAGCACGACCACTTCTGGTTCACGAAGACCTACACCTACGAGGACGTCCTCTGGGAACGCGACACGATCAAGGACTTGAACGCGCGCTACACGATCGGCCTCGGCGCCGGCTACCAGTGGCTGGACGACACGGCGTTCGAGTGGACGGGCCGCTGGAGCTTCAACCAGGAGGTCGGCGCGAACTGGGTTAAGGAGGAGTGGGTGGACAACGACGACGCGAAGGCGGGCGGCTTTGCCGCCGTGCGCTATGCGCATCACCTCCTCTTCGTGCCGAAAGGGTTCGAGAACTGCTCGTTCTTCCACAACTTCAAGTTCCTGCCGGAGGTCGACGACTGGGAGAAGTATCTCATCCGGGCGGACGTCGGCTTCCAGGTCAAGCTCATCGGTGACTTCACGTTTGACGCCCGCATCGAGTGGGACTACGACTCGAAGCCCGCGTCGGACATGAAGAAGGACGACTTCCTCTATCTCGTCGGCCTCGGCTACAAGTGGTGATGAGGGTGTGAGGTTGAGAGTTGCGATTGTCTATCCGCCGCTGAGGAGCGAGAAGGGCGTGCCGCTCCTCACGCAGAACCGCCAGTTCCAGTGGTTCTCGCGTCCGACCTACATCTTCCCCGTCGTTCCCGCGACGGCGGCGACGCTGCTGAAGAAGGCCGGGCACGACGTCCTCTTCCTTGACGGCATCGCGGCGGAGCTGTCGGACGAGGCGTTTGACGCGCAGCTCGCCGCGTTCCGTCCCGACCTCGTCGTGCTCGAGACGAAGACGCCCGTTGTCAAGCGGCATTGGAAATGGATTGAGGCGTGCACAACGGACGGGGCCTCGGGCGGCTCCGTGCCCTTGCCAAAGGACGTGAAGTTTCTGCTGGTCGGCGACCACGTGACGGCGCTGCCGCAGGAGTCGATCGAGAAGCCCGGCGTCTGGGCGGTCATCCCCGGCGGCGACTGGGACTACGGGCTCTTGGACTTCATTGCGGCGGGGTGTCCGCGCGGCGTCCAGCCGTTTGCGCTGCGCGAGTCGCTGAAGGACACGCCGTGGATCGACCGCGACCTCGTGCACTGGGAACTGTACGCGAAGCGGAACGGCAACTTCCGCCGCACGCCCGGCACGTACATCATGTCCGGCCGCGACTGCTGGCACGGCAAGTGCACGTTCTGCAGCTGGACGACGCTCTACCCGAAGTACCGCACGCGCGACCCGATTGACGTCGTGGACGAGATCGAGATGCTCGTCGCGAAGTACGGCGTGAAGGAGATCATGGACGATTCGGGCTCGTTCCCGGTCGGGACGTGGCTCACGACGTTCTGCGAGGAGATGATCCGGCGCGGGTTGCCGAAGAAGGTGCGGCTCGACTGCAACATGCGGTTCGGGCGGCTGACGCTTGACGACTACCGGCTCATGCGCCGCGCGGGCTTCCAGTTCGTCCTCTTCGGCGTCGAGAGCGCGAACCAGGAGACGCTTGACCGCTTCTGCAAGGCGCTGAAGGTCGAGGACGTTGAGCGGGGCGCACGCTGGGCGACCGAGGCTGGGCTGGACGTGCACGTCACCTTCATGTTCGGGCACGCATGGGAAGGGCCGAAGGAAATCGCGAACACCGTCCGCCTCGCGCGGCGGCTGTTGGCGAAGGGCTGGGCGAAGACCCTGCAGTGCACGCTGACGATTCCCTATCCGGGCACGCCGCTCTTCCGGGAGCTGGACGCGAACGGCGGCCTCCTCACGAAGGACTGGGACGAGTACGATATGCGGCGCGCGATCACGAAGACGCCGCAGGTGTCCGAGGACGAGATCAAGCGCGCGATCCGCGACGTCTATCGCGGGTTTCTCCAGCCGGGCGCACTCTGGCATCGACTTACGTCGACGCGCACGCTGTTCGACTTCGGCTTCTACTATCGCGGCGTCCGCTCGCTGATTGGCCACTTGGTTGACTTCAAGTCGGCATAGTTTCGCCTCGCCCTCGCGCCCGAATGGAGCATCGTTTCTCATGCCGCCACGCAAAAGCAAGGTTCGTTCGAAGAGGAAGACGCAACGTCGCAAGGAGACGACGGTTCTCGTCTTCCACACCTCATTCCGCTCGTCATGGAACGAGATGCAGGACGGCCTTTACCGCTACGCCCAGGCACACGGCTGGACGATCTTCATCGTCGAGCACGAGCTGGAGCGCAAGGCCATCGAGGATCTGCTGGCGTTCTGGCAGCCCGACGGCATCATCGTCGAGGGCGCGATGGACGAGAAGGGCGTCCTTCTCTCGGACGTCTTCGGCGCGCGGCCTGTCGTCTACCTGGTCTGCGACCAGATGCGCCTCGCGAAGGACGCGCTGCGCATCGGCCACGATTCGGTCTCGCTCGGCCGCACCGCCGCGCGCGAGCTCCTGCCGCTTGGGCTCGCGTCCTTCGCCTTCTTCGGCTTCGCCCACATCTTCTGGAGCGAGGAGCGGGAGCGGTGCTTCCGCGAGGCCCTGCAGCTGTCGGGACGTGACGCCCAGACGTTCGCGCGCCCGTTCTGGGAGTCGGATCGCGCCGCGCAGACGGAGGACTTCGTGCAGGCGTTCGGCGACTGGCTGAAGGCGCTGCCGAAGCCCTGCGGCCTGCTGGCCGCGAACGACCTGCTGGCGACGGAGGCCATCCGCACGTGCCAGGCGCTCGGCGTCGCGGTGCCGGACGACGTGCTGATTCTCGGCATCGACAACGACGAGCCCCTGTGCGAGCACGTCACGCCGACGCTGTCGAGCATCCGCCCGAACTTCACGGCGGCGGGTGAGCAGGCGGCCGCCCTACTCGATGAGTGCCTGTCGGCGCGCGGCGCGTTCCGGGGCGAGGCGCAGCGGTTTTTCGCGGCGAACGGCATCGTGCGGCGGCAGTCGACGTGCCGTCTGCCGCGCGCCAACGCGGCCGTGTCCCAGGCGCTGGAGATCATCCGCCTGCGCGCATGTGACGGACTGAAGCCGCGCGACGTCTTCGCCGAGCTCAGCGTCTCGCGGCGGCTGGCGGAGCTGCGCTTCCGCGAACTGGTCGGCCATTCGGTTCAGGAGGAGATCAACCGGGTGCGGCTGTCGCGCGTGAAGGAGCTGCTCGTGTGCCCGGATGTGCCGCTCGAATCGATTGCGGCGCGGTGCGGCTGGAAGTCGGCGGCGCAGCTGCGTGTCTACTTCAAGGCGGTCGAGGGCCTGTCCCTGCGCCAGGGCCGCGCCGCGTCTCTCCCGCCGCCCCCCGCACACGGCAAATGACGCCAAGAGGGCGTTCGGTTTTTTTGGTATAATACAAAAAATTTTACGGAAAGAAGGTCAGCAGATGATTGACATCAAGAAACTGAGGGAAGATTTCGACGCGACGGCGGCTGCGCTGGCGCGCCGTGGCGTGGAGCCGGAGCGGCTCCAGAAGGCGAAGGATCTGGACGCGCGCCGCCGTGCGCTCGTCGGCGAGACGGAGACGCTGAAGGCGAAGCGCAACGCCGCGTCGAAGGAGATCGGCAAGCTCGCGAAGGAGGGCGGCGACATCGCCGCCGCGAAGGACGAGATGCGCAAGGTCGGCGACCGCATCGCCGAGATCGACAAGGAACTCGCGCAGGTCGACCACGACCTCCGCGAGACCTTGCTCATGATCCCGAACATCCCTGCGCCGGAGATTCCGACGGGACTGGACTCGACGGCGAACGTCGTCGTCCGCAAGGTCGGCGAATGGAAGGATCCCGCCTTCCGGATCCCGACGCATATCGAAATCGGCGAAAAGCTCGGCATCTTTGACTTCCCACGCGGCGTGAAGCTCACGGGCACGGGCTTCCCGATCATTCTCGGACAGGGCGCAAAGCTCCAGCGCGCGCTCATCCAGTACATGCTCGACCTCCACTGCCAGCATCAGGGCTACACGGAGATGCTGCCGCCGTTCGTCGTGAACAGCGACTCGATGACGGGCACGGGCCAGCTGCCGAAGTTCGCCGAAGACCTCTACCACTGTCCGATCGACGACTTCTGGCTCATCCCGACGGCGGAAGTTCCCGTGACGAACTACTACCGCGACGACATCCTGAACGGCAAGGACCTGCCGATCAAGCTGACGGCCTACACGCCGTGCTTCCGCCGCGAGGCGGGCTCGGCCGGCAAGATGACGCGCGGCATGCTGCGCGTCCACCAGTTCGACAAGGTCGAGATGGTGAACTTCGTCCATCCCGACCACTCGTTCGAGCAGCTGGAAGTCCTCGTCAAGGAGGCGGAGGCCGTCCTGACGGGCCTCGGCCTCCACTTCCGCGTCCTTCAGCTCTGTTCGGGCGACATGGGCTTTTCGGCCGCCAAGTGCTACGACCTTGAACTTTGGGCGCCGGGCGAGCAGCAGTGGCTGGAGGTGTCGTCCTGCTCGTGCTTCACCGACTATCAGGCGCGCCGCCTCAACTGCCGCTTCAAGGATGCGGACGGCAAGACGAAGCTCGTCCACACGCTCAACGGCTCGGGCGTCGCGCTGCCGCGTCTCATGGTCGCGCTCCTGGAGCAGCACCTGAACGAGGACGGGTCGGTCACGATCCCGGAGGTTCTCCGTCCGTACATGAACGGGCAGGAGAAGCTGCTGCCGGTCAAGTAAGCGGAATTTTGTCACCTAACACAATAAAGGAACGCAATGAAAAAACTACTGATGATCGTGACGTTGTGTGCAGTCGCGGCGGGATGCTGCTGCCTCTGCAAGTCTGACAAGCCCGTGGCGACGGCGGTTTCGCCGGACGGGCGCAACGAGATTCGCCTTTGGACGAATCCGCTGGCCTACGCGGTTTCCCGCGACGGCGTGGAGATTGTCGCGAAGAGCGAGATCAGCCTGAAGGTCGACGGCTCGTGCCTTTGGAAGGACGCGGCGGCGAAAACGCCGGCGGTCACGCAGTGGACGGAGGCGGGCGCCGAGCCCGCGCCGGTCTACAAGAAGGCCGCGCTCGATCTCGCGGGCGCGCTTGCGAAGGCCGACTTCGGCGACTGGGGCGTCGAGCTCGCCGCGCGTGACGACGGCGTCGCCTACCGCTTCTACACGGCGAAAGCCGGCACGGTCACGGTCGACGCCGAGAAGGCGACGGTCGCGCTGCCCGGCGGTGCGCGCTGCTGGTACAACACGACCAACCGCTTCGGCTGCGAGGAGACGATTCCCCAGACGGCCGACTTCGCCGCGCTGGACGTCGCCACGAACCGGTTCGTCTACCTGCCGTTCGTCGCGTCGGTCGGCGGCAAGACGGTCGCGGTCACCGAGTCGGACGTCTACGACTACCCGATTCTCAACTTCACGAAGGAGGGCGGCGTTCTCGCGTCGAAGCTCGCGGGCTTCCCGAAGCGCACCTACCGCGCGGGCGGCTGGAACAGCAAGAATCCGGTCGAGAAGGGCGGCCGCTGGGTCGTCGTCGCCGAGCATGAGGACTTCCTCGTGAAGACGGCGGGCACGCGCACGTTCCCGTGGCGCACGTTCGTTCTCGCGGACGCGCCGTCGAAGCTGTGCGAGGCCGACATCGTGAACGCCCTCGCGCGTCCGGCGGCGAAGGGCGCGGACTTCTCGTGGGTGAAGCCCGGCAAGGTCGCGTGGGACTGGTGGAGCGCCTTTGACAACCTGGGCGACGAAGGCTGCAACACGAAGACTTACAAGCGCTTCATCGACTTCGCCGCGAAGACGGGCGTCGAGTACGTGATCCTCGACGAGGGCTGGAGCGAGACGCTGAACATCTGGAAGTTCCACGCGAACGTGGACGTCCCCGAAATCGTCCGCTATGCCAACGAGAAGGGCGTCGGCATCATCCTCTGGATGGCGTGGGCGCAGATCGTCGGCGAGGAGGAGAAGGTCGCCGCGCACTTCGCGCAGCTCGGCGTGAAGGGCTTCAAGGTCGATTTCATGGATCGCGGCGACGCGGGCGCCGAGCGCTTCCTCTGGGAGTTCGCGGAGGCCTGCGCGCGGCACCGGATGGTCATCGACTACCACGGCGCGCACCGTCCGACGGGCATGAGCCGCGCGTACCCGAACGTCCTCAACTACGAGGGCATCCACGGGCTGGAGCAGATGAAGTTCTTCCGCGGACAGGACATGATGTCCAACGACGTCATGGCGTTCTACCTGCGCCAGACGGCCGGCCCGATGGACTACACGCCGGGCGCGATGGTCAACTATCCCGTCGGCGGCTATCCGAAGAAGGGTACGCCGGGCGCGCCGAACATGTACGTCTTCCCCGGCTCGGAGGGGACGCGCTGCCGCCAGATGGCGATGATGGCCCTCTACGAGGCGCCGCTCCAGATGCTGAGCGACTCGCCGACGCACTACGAGAAGAACATGGAGTCGTTCGCGTTCATGGCGGCGACGCCAGTCGTGTGGGCGAAGACGGTCGGGCTCGGCGGCTGCCCCGAGACGATGGTCGCGTGCGCGCGCCAGGCGAAGGACGGCAGCTGGTACGCGGCCGGCATGACGAACCGCGAGGCGCGCGACTTCACGGTCGACACGTCGTTCCTCGGCGCGGGCGCGTGGCAGGCGGAGATCTTCCGCGACGCGGCGGACGCCGATGCGCAGCCGACGCGCTACGTCCACGAGACGAAGACGGTCAAGGCCGGCGAGAAGCTTCCCTTCCACATGGCGAAGGGCGGTGGCTTTGTCGTGAAGTTCACGAAGTAAGAAAGAAGGGGTCATTCACATGATGATGAGTTCACTGTTGGTTCTGGCGGCGCTTTACGGCGACACGCCGGATGCGAAGCATGCCTGGGCGGTTCATGACTGGAACCGCCCGAAGCCGACGAAGGTCGAGCCGGCGAAGGAGATTGGCCAGCCGCCGTCCGATGCGGTCGTCCTCTTCGACGGCACGAAGGCGTCGTTCGAGAAGAACTGGCGCGACGGGAAGGGCGAGCCTTCCGGCTGGTCCTATTCGGACGAGGGCTACTTCTACACCGTGCCCAACTGGAAGAACGGCGGCGCGATCTTCTCGCGCGCGGAGTTCGGCGACTGCCAGCTTCACATCGAGTATCGTCACGACCCGAACCAGCTCTTTGCGGACAAGGGGCCGCAGATGCGCGGCAACTCCGGCGTCTTCCTGATGAACAACTACGAGATCCAGGTTCTGGAGTCGTATTACACCTCGCGGGAGCTGGACGGCAAGGCCGGGTTCGTCGACAACTACGCCGACGGGCAGGCCGGCTCCGTCTACGCGGAGAACCCGCCGCTCGTCAATCCCGCGCGCAAGCCGGGCGAGTGGCAGGTCTACGACATCGTCTTCCACCAGCCGGTCTGGGATGGCCTGAAACTCGTCCATCCCGGCAGCGTCTCAGTCTTCTTCAACGGCGTCCTCGTGCAGGATCACTGGGAGATGGAGGGCCTGACGACGCACTGCAAGCGTCGTCCGCTCGCGCCGCACAAGACCGTGGGCCCGCTCCAGCTGCAGGATCACGGCTGCGTCGTCCAGTTCCGCAACATCTGGTATCGTCCGCTCGCCTCGCGCTGGGCCAACAAGACGCACAGCGTGCTGTCCGGCGACGAGAACGAGGTCATGAAGCTCCGCCGCGAGACGGCTGCGAAGCTTTTCGCGAAGATCGCCGATCCGAAGGAGGTGACGGCGGCGAACGTGAAGGCGCTGGCCGAGGTGATTGCGTATGCGAACGAGAATCCCTACAAGACCGCCTTTGAGGCGGCGCTCGCGGCGTATCGGGCGAAGCCCGGCGACGCGAAGGAAGTCGCGGACGTCAACCGGGCCCTTGACGTCCTCATCCGCAACCGCGTCATTGACGCGAACCTTCGGATCAAGCCGACGCCCTGAGGCGTCGGCTTGCCGCGCGGCGGTTACCGCTGTTCCCGGAACGTGTTGTAGGGGATGAACGGACGCCGCGCGCGGACGCTTTGCGTCGGAAACCAGATGTCCGCCGCCGTGAGCCCGCAGGCGTCCACCATGTCGAGCGCGTATTCGAGACGGCCGAAGTCGGCCGTCTCGTTGTTTGTGCCGAACGTGAACTTGATGCCGCGCGCCTTGGCGCGGGAAATGATCTTCGCGCTCGGAATCCGGTAGCGCGCGCTGATCTCCAGCGCGACGTGGTTCTTCACGAGCGTGTCGAGGAGGCGGCTGATGCGCGCGTCCGTCCAGAGGGCGTCGTAGTCCGCGTCGAGCGGCGGCGGCAGGTAGGTCGCGTTCGCGTAGATGTCGACGGGCTCGTTCGTGAGGATCAGCTCGATCTGCGAGACGAGGAAGTCCATCCATTCCTCGCGCGTCCGCCCGTTCAGCCTGAACTCGGCGGGACGGTAGATGCGCAGCGGCACGCCGTCGTCGACGATCGTCATCGAGTCGGTGAAGAGGTAGTCGAACATCCCCAGCGCCCGGCGCGAGAACTCGTAGGGCCACTTGCGCCCCTCGCCCTGCGCGCCGCGCAGGAACGGCAGGCCCTTCACCTCGGCGTAGTAGCCGTCCGCCTCGGCGTCGGAGCGTAGCATCCGCCCGATGCCGCCCTCGCCCACGTTCGGCGCAATGCCGTAGTTGATGCCGTAGTTGAGGCTCATCGCGTGCGCCTGCTCCTTCGTGAGGCCGCCCTTGAGGTGCACGTGGAAGTCGATGACGGGGAAATCGACCTGCTGATGGCGAATCGCGCGGTCGGTCTGCTCGTCCACGGGCGGCAGCGTGTCGTCCGGGTTTCGCACGCCGTCCGCCAGCGGCTTCAGCGCGAGGTCGGCGAACGCGACGCGGCCCGCCTCGCCGACGAAGACGAAGTCGCCGCGCCCGAAGCGCTGGCGCGCGTGCTCCGCCGTGCGCCACGGGCGCTCCGGCTCCGTGTAGCGCACGACCGTGACGCCGCCGACCTTCACCTCGACGTTCTTCTCGCGCACGGTCACGTCGAACGCGCACCACTGGCCGTCCTCGGCGAGCGAGCGGTAGAGGTTTCGCACATGGGCGAGCGAGCCCGTCTTGCGTGTGCCGTCAATCGGCCCGTTGCGGAACAGGATCTCGTAGCCGCCGCCCGCGCCGTCCGCATGGAACGCAAGCCGCGCCGCCGCGCCCGCATCCGCGCGGAACCGCCCCGTCAGCGCGAAGTTGCGCACGTTCTCGCCGCAGGCGCGGGCGAACCCGGCCTCCGTCGTCACCTCCGTCGGCAGTGCCGCGCCGACCACGCACGGGAGCAGCCCCGCCACCAGCATGAGTCTTTTCATGTCAGAACCTTTCTGTTGTCTCGACTGTTGAATTGTCGATGCCGAATATTATATCAGATCAGGCCACGGTCGCGAAGCGCGTCCAACGCGCGGGAGAGGCGTTCGCGCTTTTCCCGCGCCGCGTCTTCGGGCGACGCGAAGAGCGCGAGCTGTCCGTCATCCGGCGCGGCGCGGAAGTTCGTGACGCCGAAGCCGATGAGCCGGATCGCCCCGTGCGGACTCGTCCCCGTCGGCCATTCGGCGTCGAAGAGGGCCATCGCGGCGGCGCGGAACGCGAGGTCGTCGCGCGCGGGCTGCGGAAAGGGCATCTGCCGCAGTTTCGTCTCGAACGCCGCGTTGCGGATCTTGAGGCGGGCCGTCGTCGCCCAGCGTGGTGCGCGGCGGAAACGGTAGCCGACTTCCTCGACGAGCGCCAGCAGTTTCGCGCGCACGATGTCGCGGCGCGGCTCGTCCGTCTCGAAGGTGTGTTCGCGCGAGACGGACTTCTCCTCGCGCGCTTCCCAGTGGACGCGGGCTTCGGCGCGACCGAACGCGAGGTCGATGAGCTCCTGTGAGACGAGCGCGTTCGGCTTCGTCCGTTGGAGGTCGCCGCAGGTCGTGAGGCCATAGGGCCGCAACGCCTCGATCGTCTTCTTGCCGACGCCCCAGAGCACGCCAATCGGACGCGGCGCGAGGAAGGCCGCGATTTCTTTCGGGTCGGTCGGCAGGATCGTGAGACCGTCCGGCTTGTTCTGCTCGGAGCCGATCTTCGCGAGGAGGCGGTTCGGCGCGAGGCCGACCGAGCAGGTCACGCCGCACGTTTCGCGGATCTCGCGCCGCAGCGCCTCGCCGAGCCGCCGGGGGTCGCCGCCGTAGAGGTGGAGCGTGCCGGTGACGTCGAGGAACGCCTCGTCGACGCTGACGGCCTCGACGTAGGGCGAGTAGTGCGAGAAGACCTCGAACGCCCGCTGCGAGACGGCCTTGTAGAGTTCCATGTGCGGCGGCGTGAAGATGGCCTGCGGACACTTCTCGTAGGCCGTGCGCGACGGCATGGCGGAGCGGATGCCGAACGCGCGGGCCTCGTAGGAGCAGGTCGAGACGACGCCGCGTTCGTGGGGGCCCGCGCCGACGACGAGCGGCTTGCCGCGCCATTCGGGGTGGTGCAGCAGTTCGACGGACGCGAAAAAGGCGTCCATGTCGACATGGAGAATCGTCGCCATGACGAAAAGTATATCACAATTCCGTCACCGTCCGTCGAACTGAACGCCGCCTCGCGCTCCGCGCCAGTTCGGCATGGAGCGCCTGCATCTCGGGCGTTTCCTTCCAGCCGATGAACAGGCCGTGGTAGTCGCCGCGCGCGGCCGTGCGGAAGGTCTCGACCGTGAAGGCGCTCTCGCTGCGGATGAAGTCGATCTCCCAGTCGTGCCCTTCGGACAGAAAGCGGTAGATGCCGTTCAGCTTCATCCGTCCTGCGACGGAGGCGAGCGGCGAGACGACGAGGACGCGGAAATGTGATTTGTCGAGGCGCATGACGTGCAGTATAGCATATTGTCCGTCGTCGCGGACGCTTTCCTGAAAGCGCGCATCGTGACCCCGACATGGCGCAGGAAGATGTTCTTGAGGTGATTGGCGCTTGAGATGCCGACGGCGTCGGCGATGTCCGCGATCGGCGTGTCGGTTTCGGCCAGCAGCCGCTTGGCCTCGCGGAGGCGCCGGTTGCGGATGCAGTCCGAAATCGTGCTGCCGAGCGCTTCGCGGAAGCGCAGGTCGGCCAGCCGCCGCGAGACGCCGAGATGGCGGGCGACGTCATCCACGCCGATGGACGAACAGGCCTTCGCGTCGATGAACGACAAGGCGCGGCTGACAAGCTCGAACGCCGCGCCGACCCGGACGGACGAGCCACGCGTGCCGATGCCCGCAATGCCGTAGTAGTTCACGGTCGGCACAGGCGGATCCCGGCGGGACAGGATGCGTTCGAGCAGTTCGGCCGCGAGCCGTCCGCCGGCGCGGAAGTCGATGGCGATCGAGTCGAGGGCGAGCGGTTTGCAGACCGTTGCGTTGTCGTCGATTCCGAGGATGGCGATGTCGTGCGGCGTCTCAAGTCCCGCCCGCCGCGCCACATGAAGGACGCGCGCGGCCGTCTCGTCGTTGGCGGCCAGGATGGCGGCGGGCTTCGCGAGCGACTTGAGTCCGGCTTCGAGTCGCCGGCTTGTGACCGGAATCGTCTGGCAGAGATGTCCCCGTTCCTTCATCTGCCGCACGAACGTCCGCTGTCGGTCAGAAGACCAGAAGCAGTTGTCCTTGTCCCCGACGTAGCCGAAGTCGCGGAAGACATGCTGCGCGAGAAAGTGGTCGACGGCGGCCTTGACAAGGGCCTCCGTGTCAAGGGAAATGGCGGTGGCATGGCGCGGCAGACCGTCCAGAAGTCGGTTGTCCGTCTCGACGACGAACGGGATGCCGCTTTGGATGATGCTGTGCAGCTGTTCCGTCGACGGAAAGCAGAGCAAGATGCAGCCGTCGATCCTGTCGCGTCGCGCCTGACGGAGGCGTTCCGCCGTCAGCCCTTCGTCGGCGCACATCAGCTGAAGCTCCCAGATTCGTCTTTTGCCGTGAAAGTCCAGTATGCCGGAAAGCTTTTCCTTCCCGGCATACGCGGACATGTCCATCACGACAATGATGCGGTACTTATGGGGGGGGGGGGGGGGTATTCATGACAACTGACGTAAGCGCGCTTCTCGTTTTGAAACGGCTGTTTCTGAAACGGTGGTTTCAAAAGCGAAGTATAGCATTTATGGTCGTAGGATGTAAAGGGGGTGGCGTTCGTTATGGATGCGACGCGATTCGTTAGAATAGTGTGCACCCAACCAAGAAAGCAGGTTCTTTCGAGAGGGGCCCGTTCGTCAAATGCTGT